>DATLQY010000509.1:0-4036 GCA_035534975.1 Pirellulales bacterium | reverse complement strand
GTACAACAACCAACACCTGGGATTTCGAGAACCGCCTGACCAAGATTCAGTTGGCAAGCGGCGTCGTAAACACTTTCACGTTTAGCGGCGATGGAAAGCGGGTCCAGACTCAGGATTCGTCCGGCACGCTCAAGCAAATCTACGATGGCCAAAAGGTTTTGCTCGAGACCGACCAAACGAATACAACCCAGGCCGTCTACACGTCGTCGCCTAGCTTTTACGGCGATCTTGTGAGTCAGAAGCGCCTGATTGTGCCAAAGTACCACCTGTTCGATCCCCTCGGGTCAACGGATCGCCTCGTCAGTTCCTCCCAGACCGTGACGGACACGTATATCTACAAGGCGTTCGGCGAGATTTTGCTGGCGGGTGCGACGGTCAATCCGTTTCGGTTCGTTGGGTCACTCGGCTATTATTTCAATCGGGACACCGCAGATTGTCACGTCCGCGCTAGGCAATACCTCGTACAGTTTGGACGTTTCGCGTCAGGTGACCCACTTGGTCTTGTTGCCAGTCCGAATCTTTACGCGTATGCAATGTGCAACCCGCTTACTATTCTGGATCCGTCTGGACTTGCTTGTCAGGACTGCTGTTGTTGTGCGACGGAGATAACGTTCGTAAAGATACGCGATTTGCGGCCAACCTTGAAACTGACAAAATGCCTCGGGCAAGGCGTTAAAGGGACGATCGGCCCAGACCTCTATGGTAATGAATTCGTCATTCGCGTGAAAGTGTCGAAAAAGACATGGAACAAGCCATCGTCTGATTGCAAGGTGGAATGGTCCGAGCGGTGCTCAGGCGACGTCAGCGCGGTCCCAGAAGGGGAACCCGTCGTCAAAGCTTGCGGGGACAGCGTCAACATCTTCCATGCGGTGCCTGACAGCCCTTTGGTGACGGGCTGGGTGAACGGGATGGCCAAAATCGGCTGCCCGGGCAACGACACTTTAATTCTGATGGACTGCCCACTCGCTCGAATCAAGAATCCTTCGGATAAGCGCCTCCTCTGTATCGAGGTAAAAGTGACAAGCACTTGCGATGATTGCAAAGTGCTCACCGCAAGCGTGATGCAGATTTGCAAGATGACGGCGGACGGTCCGTCGTGCCAGCTGTTAGAGGCCTCGTGCGACGCCGCGGTCTGGGAGGAATACTGCCCGAAGAAATGAGGAACTAGGACTAAATACATGGGCTTCGGTCGATTAGCGAAGCCGACAGGATCACTGAATGAGCCCTGGCGTAAAGGCGCCTGACTGAACATCGCGCAGCCCACCCGGAATGGCCAACGTTCCATGCACACGTTTCGCCTTGATTTTTCACTTCGCTCGATGATGGGAGCAGTAACACTTGCGGCTGCCGTCTTCGCTGCATTCATGACTGACCATGGGGTCTATTCGGGTATGCTACTGCTGTTTCTCGCTGCACTCTTTCCCGCATGCTTGGGGGTCGGGATTGCGTACGGTACTCGACAGTGCCGTGCTTTCTGTGTTGGCGCTCTGTTGCCAGCGACGATCATCCTCCAATCTCTGTTCAGCCATATGCTGTCCATCGTCAACGAAGCCCATTGGGGTAAGGCTTGGAACACCGGCATCTTTATAAACGCAATAACAGTGTGCCAGTTTCGATCGTACGTCGTATTTGCCTGGGGCTGCTCAATCCTAACCGGCATTGTGACCGTGATTTTCTATCGGATAACTTTTGCAGGGGCGGAAAATGGACAGGGGGGAAAGGCAGAAGGGCAGGGCAAGTAAACGGGACAGGTCTGGAGCCGGAAAGCGGGACAGGTCCGAATTTGACAAGTTGGGGGCTTGGAATAACCTCGCCCGCCCGTGCGCTCAGGCCGATTGCCGCCGCGCCCGCCGATCCCCTGTCGTACGTCGCGGCCGTCAACAACATGGTCCAACTCGGGGCGCCGGCGCTGGCCGGCTCGCAGCCCGGGTAACCGTACACCCGTGCCACGGAATCGCCGTGGGGTGGAACGGCGGGAAAGCCGCTTGGCGGCCTCGGGCTTGGGCAGCGGTGCATCGGGCTGGGAGTCGCGGCATCCTGCCGCGAAGGTTTTACGCTTTGGCGCCGATCCCGAAGGATTGCGATGGTGGTGCGGGGGCCACGCCAGAAAAAGACATCCATACTCCGGCGGCAAAATGGGTGGGTTAGGTGAGTTTCGGTTACCGCCGGAGGCGGCATTTCGCCCGCCTTCCGGCGCGGCCACCAGCCAAAGCGCCGGCGCGGCGCCCAGCGCGGGCGGCTCAGTTTGCGGATGTGGCGGCACATGCGGCTGTGGCTGCTCGGTTGGATCGGCTCCCGCGGGTGGCGGCGGCGAGCATGAGCAAAGCGATGGGCGCGGGCGGCGGCTCCCTCTGGGCCCATACCTTCTTTTACCCGCCGACTGCGATCACTCCCCCGAACACCACGTTCTTTAAGTGTGGCCGACGACCGCGCTGGGTTTCATCCGTGTTCGATCCGTGGTTAGGTCCTGGGCACCGTGTCCTCGGCCACGTTGGGTTTCTGCCCGGCTTTGTCGTGAACTATCGGTTCAAACAGACGAATCCCCCATCCACAGATGGGCCAGCCATGCGCAAGTCGTTACCAGTAAGGCAAGTCCAAAGGTGCCAATTGGCACCTTTGATCGTCCAGCGGCCGCTGTTTCGCCTGCCGACTGAACGCGACCCCCGGCCCATTTCGCCATCGTTTCGACACCGACTGCCATTTTGGCATGATACTGCAAGCGTGTCAAAAACGCGCGCTTCGTCCGAAATCGCGCCCTTTTTTTTACGGATTATACCTTCCCATGGGTATACCTCACCTCGGCGGAGAAAACGCCATTGGGGACGCGCGCGACCACCGCAGTGGACGACCGCCTACACGGACGACTGCCAATTCGGCATTCAAGGTCTCTTGCGTGCCGAAGACCCATTCGCGCGCGGAGCGGTCCTGGTCACTTTGGCGAAAATAACGAAATCCGCATCGGCCGTCGTAGCGCAAGATTTGCCTCTGGTCCTCCGGCACATTCTCGTCGAGCACGTTCATCGGCTGGCGGACCCACCGACGAGGTCATCGGCGTGATTCACGAGAGCCTCGCGCGCCAGCCGGACCGCCTCCGCAATCGCCTCGCCGGTAATGGTGCCGCGCCAGCGCTCGACAATTGCCTCCCACGCCATGCCGCGCGACACGTCGTCCAATACATCGCTCACGAAAATCCGTGTCCCTCGAAACGTGGGACGTCCGTGACAAATCGTCGGAAAGGGCAAAGCAGACATCCATGCATTTTCGGCGATTCAAGCCAAGCGGCCTGTACGGTAGGATAGGTAAAATCAAGCGGGCGACCGGCGGGTCAGGCAAACTTGGGGCCGGCCGCATTGGCGCAAGACTGTCGCGACGCGGATTGGAGACCGTTGAAAGACCGGCTCGGCGCGCGGCGCCGAATGACCGTTCGATCACGGACCGTGAATTGCGATGGCTGACGTGCTGAGTCGTGTCAGTCGAAAGCCATTCTGCTGGCCGAGACACCTTGATACCAGGACTTGCCGCGCGTCGCGGCCATGGCCGCCATGCTCGAGACGCGGCCAACCACCCGATGAAAAGCGCGGCCAAAGCGTTCGATCGTGTCGATCCAAACGTCGGCGTTGATGTGCAAACGCTCGAGAATCGGCCGCAGGTCCGCCCGAATGGCCCCGCGTTTCCCCTCGCGCACCTGCCGGCCCGTCCAGTCGAGCAGTTCCAGGTACTCGTCGAGCGTCATCGGCAGGAAACCCCGTTCCGACGCGTTCCGGTTCGCGGGCATCGGCGCCGAGTTGCCCGTCGTAACGGGGACATCGGCGTCGGGAATTGGGCTGAGCCACTCATCGCGCCCGTCGCCATCCGCCGGCGGCGCCGATTCCGCGACCCTGGCGGCGTTCTGCTGCCGCGCGGCAATCCGTTCGAATGCCGCGGTGAATTCGGACGTTTCCGGTGTCTCGGCGATGCAAGCGCGAATGGGGTTCAAGTCGACGCTTCCCTAGGGCGTGCGGCAACGGGCCGATGAATCATTTCACGCCAAGCGACT
>DATLQY010000508.1:0-3415 GCA_035534975.1 Pirellulales bacterium | reverse complement strand
TTTAACCGATACTGCCGTTGGCGACGCCGGGCTGCCACACCTGGCTACGCTGAAAAGCCTAAATACCCTAGACCTGAGCGGTACGCAAATAACTGATGAGGGACTTGCGTATCTCGCCGCGCTGCCGTCGTTAGAGTACCTTGAGCTCGCCCGCACCAAGATCAGCGATGACGGGCTTGCCCACTTGAGCGGCCTTTGGAAATTGAACGAACTGAGCGTCCGTGACACGGCGGTGAGCGACGCCGGTTTGGTCCACTTGGCCCGCCTGCCCGTGCTTGGGGCGGTACGTGCGAACGGGACGCGCGTGACCAAGGCGGGGCGAAAGACGCTGCCAAGACTGTTCCTCGAGTTCGACGGGAGCCACGATAGGCACAATCGGCCGCTCGATTGACCAACCTTCGCGGCACGCCTCACCACCTATGGAGACGCCGCCATCCGATGACGAACTCAATCCCGCCGCCTCGAAAACACAGGCCGCGGCAGTTCACACTCAGATCGCTCATGATCGGCGTAGGAATCCTCTGCCTCCCACTTGCCTTGTTGGCTTGGAAAATGAATGACAAGCGGAATGAGCGCGCCACGGTTCGCGCGCTTAGAGCCGCCGGGGCCGAGGTCCATTACGCAGTGGGCAACTCGCGCCCCGCGCCTGGGCCGGCATTCCTTCGGGCATTTCTGGGCGACGACTTCTTCTGCCAACCATCGTTGGTCACATTCCCTCAGCGAATCGCAACCGATGACGCGTGCCTCGGGCTGGTTCGCGATCTTCATGGGTTGCGCGGACTGATCATCGAAAACCCGGCTCTTACCGATGCTGGGTTGGCAAATTTGGCGAGCCTTGAGCGCCTGACCATTCTGAGTATTGAGGAAGTATGCTCCATTAGCGACGACGGGCTCGCGCATCTTGGCGGCCTCCGCCGCCTTAAAAACCTCGCGGTGATGTCGCCGCGGATTTCTGACGCGGGGCTCGCCCACGTAGAGCGCCTTGAATCGCTTGAGGTCCTTACCCTTTCTGGATCATCAATCACGGACGCGGGCCTCGGGCGCCTGTCCAAGCTCGGCAGGCTCAAAGTGCTCCACGTACGGGACACAATGGTCACTGAGCGCGGGATTGCCGAAGTGCGTAACGCGCTGCCGAATTGCCTAGTGCCGTTCCCTTAAGAGGCGGCCCCGATTCGAAGGCGGAAAGCGGGACAGACTCGAATGACATCAGATTAGGCCGCAACCTCCAGCCCCAGCAAGGTTTTGCGCAGTTCGTCGCGTGTGATTTGCATGAGTGGGTACTGCTTCGGCCGCCGTTCTATGCCGCTCACCTAAATTGACCCGGCTTTGCTCAGCTAAAATGACCCACTACTTGGAAAAAAGAAGACCTTCTTCTTTTCCAAGTAGCGAAGTTGGTGCGACCTTGCAAGACGTCCCGGTTGGCTGAGGTTGATGTCGGGGAGCGGTCGTAGCGGCAGGCGTCGGACATTTTCGGTTCGGCGCATGAAAAACCTCGGCTCGCCTCTCGAAGCGTGGGCTTCGATTTGGTAAGCCGAGGTTATGCATAATATCTCCATTATAGCCGAGAGTCTGGCGTTTTTGTCCTCGCGATCGAGAAAGTTTTCTCGTTTCGCGCGGATTGGCATCGGGACGAGCACGCCCGGCAGCTCGTCGGCCAGTATCAGTTAGCGCTCGATTCGGTCTTGAAGGCGCATCCGGACCTGCAGCCTTGCGTGGTGCTCTGCGCGCATTGTGGGATTCGGTTCTTGACACACCCACGTAACGCAGGTCGTCGGAACCTGCATTGCCCCTTTGGCTGCCGGGAGCATCATCACCGGCAGAGTTCAAACCGGCGAAGCAGGGCCTTCCAAGTGCCATGTTATTGGGCTCCGATATAACCAACGCCGGCGCCCTTGTGTTTCCCGTAGCGGGCGCCGTGGCGCAGCGTCCCTTTGGTGAGACGCACACAGCCGACCGGGGTCGTAGAACATGCGCCGATGGACAAGGGGGTTCCCAATGAACTCGGGAGATCCTGCCGTCTCCGTCCCGAATCGCGGTTCCAAGGGGGATGCCGTGCTGCGCAACGAGAAGGCCAACTTCTATCCCCGGCCACGCCGGGGTGTGGGCGGTTCCTTGTGAATTCCCGGCCGTTGGCAGGCGAGGAAACCGCTGGGCAGCCTGGTGCGTCCCGCCGTCGCCAGGTCGACCAAGGCCTCGCCTAGGACAGAGGTGAACTTGAAACCATGCCCCGAAAACCCGGCGGCAAAGACGACCTGCGGATGCTCGGGGTGCCGGTCGATGACGAAATGCGAATCACGCGTCATCGTGTACATGCATCGTGTACATGCAAACGCTGTGTCCTATGGTACGCCGGACGATCTTTGGCAAATGGACCGCCAGAAACTGGTCGACCGGTGTTAGATCGGCCGTATGCAGTCGCCGGTCGAGCATCGCGGGATCGTCTACAACGGCCCCACTCGTGTGTTCCGCCGCGTTGACTTGCCCGTCGTCGATTTGCGGCATTCCGTAGTAGATGCCCGACGGTGATTCGAACAGAAAGCAGGAGCAACGATGTGCCCGGAACCCGCCCAGTGCGTCGGCGGAGCGTGGGAGCGCGCTAAAATGAGGATTGCATTGCCACCGCCTCGCCACCGGTTCACAATGCAAGGCGGGGCATGCCATTGGCACCGTGACAGCGCGACCATGACCGGACGCCATTCCAGGAATTGTTACCGATGAACCGACTTCTCGCGAAGATTCGAACCACGCTCCACCTCCTGCTCCTTCTGATGGGCATTTGGTCGTGGGCCGGCCATCCGGTTTGCGCGGAGTCCGACGAAACGCTTGCCGAGCGCATCGAAACTTTGATCGACGCGGAACCTTACCAGGTCTCGCACTGGGGGTTACTGCTTGTGGATCTGCCGACCGGCGAGACCCTGTACCAGCGAGACGCGGACAAGCTCTTCGCACCGGCATCCGTGACGAAACTCTTTTCGGTCGCCGCCGCGCTCGACGCGCTGGGCGCGGACCATCGTTTCGAGACGCCAGTCTACGCACGGGGCGAAATCGACCCCAAGGGCCGGCTGCAAGGTGATCTGGTTCTCGTCGCCAACGGCGACCTCAGCCTGGGCGGCCGCACCGACGGCGATGGGCACATCGCATTTACCAACACCGATCACATTTACGCCGGCAACGGCGAATCGGCCGAAGTCACGCCGCAGGATCCGCTAGCGGGTCTCAATGAGCTCGCTCGGCAGGTCGCCGCGGCGGGTATCGTCCGCGTACAGGGCGACGTGCTCGTCGACGACCGTTTGTTCGATTCGGCCGAAGGGACGGGGAGCGGCCCTTCCCGCTTGACGCCGATCATGGTCAACGACAACCTGTTCGATTTCACCATCGTGCCCGCTGAGCCGGAAAAGCCGGCGCATGTCACCTG
>DATLQY010000507.1:0-7551 GCA_035534975.1 Pirellulales bacterium | reverse complement strand
AGCCAGCTACGGGACCATGAATAATCCGGGCTAGGGCCGCGTGACGTATAGACGGAGTTTGTGCCGATATGGAATGGTTTTTTATCCCGGATAATCGGCGACGTAGATTGCTTTGACCTGCGTGTAGTCGAGAAATGTCTCTTCGCAGTTGACGCCGCCGCCGGGTCCACCCGAAACTCCCTGGCCGCCGTAGGGGAGGCCGTAGGCGATCGAATTGTGGCAGTTGACCTGGCACGTTCCATCGCGGAACTGCTTGGCGAGAGCGACGCCGCGCTCGATATCTTTGGTCCATACGCTCGCCCCCAACCCATAGGGAGAGCTATTGGCCAACTTGAGCGCTTCCTCAGCCGACGCCACGGGACAGACCGTCGCATAAGTGTGGAAGACTTCCAGCGGGTTGACATTGATTCCTGGTTCGGTGCGGTACAGGGCCGGCTTGAGGTAGAAACCTTTCTTCCCGGCAACAACCGCTTCCCCGCCGGCCAGCAGCGGTTTGCCGCCGCGGGCCACGGTTTCCTGCTGAGCTTGCAAGATGCGGCGGCGCTGCGTGGGATTGATGACGGCACCAAGCTGTGTCCCGGCGTCCGCCTGGTATCCGATCTTCAGCTCCTTGAAGAAGGCGCATTGAGCGTCGATGAAATCGTCAGCGATCTTGCGGTCGACAAAGACCCGGTGAATCGTGCAGCAGGTCTGACCATAGTGCTGGTTCGTGTAGCGCCCCACCAGCCGCGCAACCACTTCGGGATCGGCGTCCGCCAGAACGATCGCCGAGCCGTTGCCCCCCATTTCCCGTTTCATCCTGGTGCCATGCCGATCACAGGTCCGCAGAATCGCCTGTCCGACGCCGGGCGAACCGGTGAACGCGATAAATCGCACTCCGGGATGCTCGGCAATGCAATGTCCGGTGATCTCGCCGCGTCCGGGAAGCACGTTGATCACGCCCGGAGGGAAGCCCGCTTCCTGCGCCAGCTTGCCGATGTACAGGGCCGACAATGGGGTATCTTCAGCCGGCTTGATGAGGATCGTATTGCCCGACAAGAGGGCCGGGAACATGAACCACGACGTCAGCACGATGGGATAGTTCCACGGGATGATTCCGGCGACGACTCCCCAAGGCTCGCGATAGGTGTAGCCCCGCACCGTATCGGCGACCTGCATCGCAGGCCCGTCCCCCATGGCGATCCGTCGAGCCACGCCGATGAAGTACTCGGCGCACGCTCGGATTTGGGTAAAATCCCCTTCGGCCAGTTCCGACACCTTGCCGCCATCGCGAATTTCACAGGCGAGCAAGACGTCCCGATCGCGCTGGCACAGCTCCACCAGGCGATTGACAAGCTCGATACGCTTTTCGACCTCCGTGTTCTTCCAGCTCGCTCGGCCAGCTCCATGAAAGGCCCGGTCTGCCGCATCGACTGCCCGCGCGACTTCCGCTTCTCCCATTTCCGAGACAGTGGCGAGCACTTCCTGCGAACCGGGGTCGACCGTCTGGAAAGTCGCGTTCATCGATCCGGCGACCTGTTCACCGCCAATGATGCCGCCGAGCGGTTTTCCGCCATTGCGACAGAAGTCGGTGAACTTCTCCGGAGTGCGAAAGGCGGCGGCGGTCAAGGCGCGAATTTCAGAAGTAACAGTAGACATGGGTGGCGGTTCCGGAAAAGTGTGAGGGATGCAAAAAACACCGACAGAATCACGGGGCGGAATTCCGCGGCAAACGGATCGAATGGGACTGCCCGTTCGAGGCGATCATCGGCCATTCGAGGCGATCACCCGCTGGACCGCTGAAGAATCCGACCAATAAGCTCCGCGATTTTACGATGTCCCACCTGGACAATCAAGCTGCTGAGAAACCGCTAACTTCTCGATGCTGCCGCTGGGGCAATCCGTCCGAGGTGGGGTTCGTCGAGGGGTTGGGAGCCGGGAGTCAAAGGGGCCAGGAGTTCGGACAACGAGGAAGGCGATCCACAGATTCCCCAGTTTCCGCGGATTGTTGCCTGATTGCCTTGCGTCGTGGCGCCTTTGCGTGAGACTCCCTCCATCCGCCCGCGGCTCTTGTTCGCAACCTCCGCGAGCACCGTCAGCGCATGAGGTTCTGGATCCTGCGCGGCCGCACGGCCGATTCGTCACGCGCGCGAATGTCGCGAATTCGTCCCTGCGGACGTGCGCGGTCGATCATCACAGGATCAGGCGATTCGATCGTGGTGACGTTCTGCGCCTCGTCGCGGACCTCCAGACGAAGGTAAATCTGCTCGGCCACGCGGCGGTCGAGTCGCCAGGGATAACTTCCCGTGTTCTTCAACCCCGAGGCAATCGTCGTCCAGGGCCCGCCGGGCGAATCGCTGAACGCCAGGGCGATGGGACGGGCCGCCAGCCGTTCGTCGTCGGCTTCCCAGGTGATGACCAGTTCGCCGGCCTCCTCGCCGGCGCCTTGCTCGGCCGAAATCAGCCTGGCCCGCGGCTTCGTGAGATCGACGCCTACCCAAACGTCGGGTTGATCGCCCGGCTTGGGCGCCAAACCACGCCGGCCGGCGCCGTTTTCGATCACGACCCGGAAACCATACGTGCCTTCGTCGTCCACCTCGACCAGCATCGGGCTTTGGCAATCGTCGTCTTCGCCGAAGCTCTCCCAATTGCGTCCGCCGTCGTGCGTGGCCCACAACTCGACCCGCGCGACACCCGACGAACCGACTTCCTCGACGTCGTACATCATCTCGAATTCACGCGTGTTGACGAAGTGCGGACGCACTCCGGACGGCAACAACTCACCCTGGAAGTCTTCATCCAGAACGTCGTTATCCTCGGTACCGCGCTTTAGGTACTGCGGGCCCGTGGGCTGACGGACCTGCCCCGCCACCGTGCGGTGGCCGTCTCGTCGCGGCGTCGGGATCTCCTCCGCGTCAGGCTTGCCCGCCGCCGCCGCGAGCCGATGGCGCCTGTCGGGCGTTGGTTTGCCAGGAGCAATCGGCTCGGCGTCGGGCGCATCGGCGGGGTAATGGGCTGAAATGCCGGAGGGGGGGCCGTCGGCCGGTCGCTGCTCGTCGTCAGGTTTCTGACCCTGGAAGCGCTCACTCGGCACGGGTTCCCACCTGGTGACCTTGTCCCTCGTGGTCCGTTGACCTCGGCGATCGGTGGCTGTTTCCAGCGGCTTTACGAGGCGCTCGGTCGTCATTTCGTTGTCGGCCAGATCCTTAATCTTTGCGCGTAGCGTGATTTGACCCGCAATATCATGCGGCACGACGTCCACTTCTCCGCGATAATTCCCCTTCGTCCCGGCCGGCGGCTCGTCGAGCGCGACTTCTCGCCAGGACGTGTCGGCGCCTTGGGTCTGGTACGAGATCTTGAGAGTCGTGGGATCCAAGTTCGCGTCGGTGGCGTCCCAGTGGACGTGGATCTCGCCCCCGTCCCCGCGTTTGGCCAAAAGCTCCAACGTGGGCGGCACCGTGTCGATCATCACTCGCGACGTGGGCCGGGGGGACTCGTTAGGAAGGAGCATGTTTCCGGGATACTTGGTCCTGGGCATGAACCAGTATTCACCGTCGTGCGGGGCCTTGAAAACGAACCTCTTTTCTCCGGGATCAACGGCCAAAGTGTTTTTCCAGTGCTTTCCTTGATCGTCCGAAACGTGCAACTGCACCTCGATCGGTTGCGCACCGTCACGATCCGGCACCGCCGGAGCAATTCCAATCTGCATCGTGTCGACCCTCAGGTACTGCAGCTTCGCATCCTTGGGTCGTTCCTGGTTCGGAACAGCCAGCACGCCGCTTGACGCCAGCGCCAGCGTGATCCCACCAAGCAGTGCGTAGACCAACCGCATCGCACGAGCCTCGACGTGAAAAACGCCCCCGCCAGGCGAACCCTAGGCGGACTGCCGGTCCCGCGCGCAGCACCAGCCGGGCGTTATATGACTCTGGTATCGGTCGATTTGCCGTTGCGGCTTGAGGGGACATTTCCGCGGATTTGGGCTGGGTAGAATGGGGGTTCGGGGTTAGGAGCAGGCATGGGAGAATGGGACTGCGTTAGGAGTTATGGCAAGGCAAAAGGCGTTAGGCAATATGCGTTAGAATCTCAAGTGCCGAATGCTGACCATCAACCAATGACAACGGACAAATGACGACTGACCACAGTCATGCACATCCTCTTCGTCCATAAGACGTTTCCCGCGCAGTTCGGCCACATCGCCCGACACCTGGTTCGCCGGCACGGTTGCCGCGCGACGTTCGTCTCGCAAATGCCGACACGTGAAGTGGACGGGGTCGAATGCATTCAGTACAAGCTTCAGGGGGGCGCGACCGACGATACGCACTACTGCAGCCGGACGTTCGAAAACGCCGTTTGGCACGCGCACGCCGTGTTCGAGGCCCTGCACGCGCGGCCCGACATCAAACCCGACCTGGTCGTCGGCCATTCGGGCTTTGGTTCGACGATCTACCTCCGCGAGCTCTACGACGCGCCGATCGTCAATTACTTTGAGTACTTCTACCGCGCGCACCAGTCCGACATGGACTTCCGGCCCGATTTTCCCAGTCCCCAGATCGACCTGCTGCGGACCTACACGCGCAACGCGATGCTGCTGGCCGATTTGGAGAATTGCACGGCGGGCTATGGTCCAACGCGCTGGCAACGCGACCGTTTGCCAGCCATGTTCCACGACAAGGTGCGGGTGATCTTCGACGGAGTGGATACCGAATTTTGGCGGCGGCGGGCCGACGCTCCGCGGCGCGTCGCCGGCCACGACGTACCTGAAGGCCTGAAGATCGTGACTTACGCGGCACGGGGGCTGGAGTCGCTCCGCGGATTCGACATCTTCATGCGGATGGCAAAGCGGATCTGCCAGCGGCGGAGCGACGTGTTGTTTGTCGTTGCCGGGAAGGACGAGATTTGCTACGGCGGCGACCAAAAGGTGATCGGCGGCGATTCGTTCAAGAAGTGGGTGCTGGCGCAAGACGCGTACGATCTCACGCGGTTTGCCTTCGTCGACTTCCTGCCCTCTTCGCAGTTGGCGCAGCTTTTCTCGATCAGCGATCTGCACGTCTACCTGACAGTGCCGTTCGTGCTCTCCTGGTCGCTGTTCGACGCCCTGGCCTGTGGCGCCACGGTGCTCGCCTCCGACACACCGCCGGTTCGCGAGTTGATCGAGAACGGCCGGACGGGCCTTCTGGTCGATTTCTTCGACGTCGACGGTTTCGCCGACGCGGCCTGCCGGGTGCTGGAAAGCCCTCGCGATTACCGCGCGTTCGGGGCCAACGGGATTGAACTGGTTCGTGAAAAGTACAGTCTCGACGTTTGCTTGCCGCGGATGATGGATCTGTACCAGGAGGTGATTGGTTGAAGGTTGAGCTTGAGGCGAAATCCCGACTTGTCGGGGATAGCCGGAACTTCGCACGCACCTCGCGGACGATCGGCGGCCCGACCAAGCACCCCACGGCCACGATTGCCGTGAGGATGAACAACGAGCACAGGCGGAAGTGAATTGATCTGGGAATATTCGCTCAATCCCACTAATCTGGCGAAATGGCGAACTCCCAGACCACGCAAGTTAATCGCCGGAAAAACCGCGCCGCGCAACTCAGTGGTGCCGCCGCGGTGCCAGCCGCAATCGCCAAATCCGCGCCGCGGCGTTCGAGACACACCACGACGCTGGCACTCGGCATGCTGGGCAGTGTCCTATTGTTCCTGGCCTTTCCGCCGGTCGACCTCTGGTGGCTGGCTTGGGCGGCGCCGGTCTCCTGGGTCTATTTGATCCGTCTTCGGGACCTCCCCGGTCGGCGGCCGTACCGCGCGCTTTGGCTGGCCGGCTCGTGTTTCTGGCTGGGGGTGCTCTACTGGCTTTGTTTGCCGTACCCGCCGGCGAGCTGGATCGGCTGGCTGGCGTTGTCGTTCTATCTGGGCGTCTATCTGCCGACATTCGTCGCTATGTCGCGAGTCGCGGTCCATCGTTTACGATGTCCCGCGGTTGTAGCCGCGCCCGTCGTCTGGGCCGGGCTGGAACTGGCACAGGCGCACGTCATCACGGGCTTCAGCATGGCGTCGCTCGGCCACTCGCAATACCGCTGGATCGATTTGATCCAAATCTCCGACCTGACCGGTCACTACGGTGTGAGCTTCGTGGTGATGTTCGTCGCCGCGTGCCTGGCGCGAATGTGTCGCACTGGTCCTCGCAGCGGAACTCGCGAGAGGTCCGAGGGTCGGTACCCCACGAACGCCCCGAATTCTTGCGTATCGGGCGATATCCGAGACTGCTGGACCGCCTGGCCATTGGCCCCTTTGGTGGTTGTCGTCGCGGTCGTGCTCGCTTATGGCCACTGGCGCGTGGGCGCAGCCGAACTGCGAAAGGGCGCAAAGATTGCACTGATCCAAGGCTCAGTCGACTGCGAGCTGAAACACGATCCCGCAAGACAAGATTTGATCCAGCGGCAATACCTGGAACTCTCGCACGCCGCGTGCGAAGCCGACCCGGACTTGGACCTGGTCATCTGGCCCGAGACGATGTATCGCGATTCGCACTGCACGTTCTCGAAAGATGCCACGCCGCCGCCGGATTGGCCCGGCACCGTCGACGAATTCGAGGAGTACAAGGCAAGCATGAGCAGCAACAAATCGCGAATCGGCGAAACCGCGCTTTGGCTGCAAACACCGCTTTTGTTGGGAATCGACTCGATGCATTTCGGCCGCGATTCCATCGAGCATTACAACTCGGCGCTCTACGTCGACCGCCAGGGGCGTCTCGGGCCGCGCTACGATAAAACGCACCTCGTGCTGTTCGGCGAATATGTTCCTTTCGCCAAGCAATTCCCTTGGCTCTACCAGCTCACGCCACTGGGCGGCGGATTGGAGCCGGGCGTCGCCCTGCCGACGTTCCGCGCCGGCGAAGCAAAGCTTGCCGCGAACATCTGCTACGAAAGCGTGTTGGCCCACGTCGTCCGCGACCAGGTCGACCGCTTGCGGCGGCAAGGCGACGAGCCCGACGTGCTAGTCAACCTGACCAACGACGGCTGGTTCCGGGGTTCGAACGAGCTCGATCTACACCTCGTCTGCGGCGTGTTCCGCGCGGTCGAGTGCCGCAAGCCGTTCTTGATCGCCGCCAATACGGGCCTTTCGGCTTCGATCGACGCCAATGGTCGCATTCTGAAGCGCGGTCCGCGACGTGAAACCGCGGTGCTTGTGGCGGACGTCCGTCTCGACGGTCGTGCCAGTCCCTACGTCCGGTACGGCGACCTCTTTGCGGGCGCTTGTTTGCTGGCCGCACTCGCCGTCGCCCTGATGGGTCTTCGCGACCGTATCCGCACCGTCCCTTGGAAACCTGCCTCACGGTGAGCGCCGTAAGTCATTACCGGGGCATGACTAAGTAACTGGCGTCTCGTGGCGATCATGAGGCGTGGCCAGCGGGCGCCTTTACCCCATTCGCCTACTTTAGCAAAAGCAGCCGGTTC
The DNA here is from genome assembly GCA_035534975.1 of Pirellulales bacterium. Taxonomy (GTDB): domain Bacteria; phylum Planctomycetota; class Planctomycetia; order Pirellulales; family JAICIG01; genus DATKSN01. The sequence goes on along the minus strand of DATLQY010000507.1, from coordinate 124 downwards.
TTAATTGACTTTCGAAATGCGGTCAAGGTATACTACGGGAACCACTCGGTGAATCTATCTCGTTTCGTACAACAGCGTTTCGTTCAATACCAAGCATTTCGTTCCACACTGCGGTTGAGTTTCG
>DATLQY010000506.1:0-3227 GCA_035534975.1 Pirellulales bacterium | reverse complement strand
TCCTCGACCAACGTCATGGTGCCGTCTTCGTAGATGATCGTGGTCCGCTCGTTGGCGGGCGTGGTCACCTTGTCGCACCAGCCGAGCGTGGGGTCGTAGGCGTAGCTGGTGCGCAGGCCCTTGGGCGTGATATGGGCGATCGGCTTGTGTGCGCCGTCGTAGCGGAAGTTGGTCTGGGCGCCGTCGGGCGCCGTGTGGCTGGCCAGGTTGCCGCTTCCATCCACCGAAAAAGTCGTGATCCGGCCCCCCACGTCGATCATGTGGCGAATGTGGCTCGAGCTATCGTAGGAGTACGTCAGCCGGCGGCTGAACGGATCGAGCACCTTGATCACCCGGCCGCCCCCGTCGTAAGCAAGCGTGTAGCGCTGGCTGGCGAGGGTTTGCATGCGGGCCAATTGCCCGCCGGAGCTGTAGCGGTACGAGAAACCGTCGGGCTGGGTCTCGGTATAGGTGCCGTCGGAGTTCGCGACCAGCGAGTTGGTGATTCCGGCGGCGGGCACGTATAGCCCGGCCGAGCTTTTGTTGTAGAAGCGGTAGATCGAGCCCGCGCTGTCGGTGATTTGGGCGGTGGAGCTGTCGATGACCACGAGTTGCCGCTTGTGCGCCCCTTGCCAGCCGTAGCCGTACTCGGTTTGCAGGGCCGTTTTCGAGCAGTAGGTGAGGAACGGGTCGGGGCTATAGGGCCCGGCGTCGGGCAGCACGATCTGCAAGGCCATGATGCCGTTGAGGATGTTCACATGGCCGGGACCGTGGTTGAGGCCGCGGATGCTGGGCCGTCAATGAAACGAGTCGCGTCGTCGCGTCCTCTTTTCAGCCCTTTTCAGCCTTATCAATATCGGACCTATCCCGCTTTTAATTCCATACGATGCAGACGTGGCCCTAAGTCTATTGCGACGAGACCTCCCCATGCGAGTGATAGTATCGCGAGAAGAAGATTCCAGCCGACCGGGTGAACCGGTTGGGGAAATAGAACGGCAGCGCCTGTAAAACAAAATACCAACGTCACGCGAACTTTGTATAAGCGCCGCGCTCCGTTGTGCGGCTCCGCGACGCCCTGATTATATGTTCGCGTTGGTCGGGCGATCGCCGAATAGGAAACAAACGCGTACGCCATCGCCGTGACGCCGAACAGGGCAAAAACGAGCGTCGCCAAGGCCCTTGCGGCGTCCAACGGGAACATGCACCAAAGCGCAGCCATTCTGACGGGATGCCTCATGGCAAGCGCGGCGAAAAACCCCATTGAGAAGACAGCCAATGCACAAATGGCTGCGAGGGTCTTGCGAACCAGGGGTCTCACTCGCACGAAACATTGCTCCTCTCGAATAGGGGACCGCACGGAATTCCGTGGCAGAAGCCACCCGCCTGCCGACCCGCAAATATCGGAATGCCGGGCGGCAATGTGCGCGTTGGGCGTCCGATTAAGAACCGCTTTTCCTTGATTCTCGTTCGACACTCATCCGCACCCGCATCCCGCTGCGCCCCCGCCGCCGCCCCACGGTAGCTTCGAGCACGCCTCCATCCCCGATGGATCTAGGTGATTCTGTTGGAACAGGAACAGAACGAGCTCCATTGTCTGCACGATTAGCCAACCGAGAAACGCCGCAGTACCCAAGGGCCCCGTTCCAAGTGCCGCCCCAGCGGTAAGTGCGTCCAACCACGCGGCTGAGGAGATGTAAGAGAGCAGGCAGTCGAAGATTATTGATGAAAGCTGGGCGCCAACGTTGAAGGCATTGCCTTGGCAGGCTTCGGCGATGGCACCAAGGGCATTGCAACCAAGGCACTCGATTAGGTCGAACCAATTTGGCAACCCAGGAAGTAGGTCGGCAATTCCCATAAACCAGCAGATGCAGCTAACGGCATCCGCCGACGCGAAGGCGCATACGAAGCACTTTACCCCGTTGAGCACGCCACTCATGGTTTGTAAACCACTCGGGTCGATAACCCCAATTGGCCGGCTGCCGCAGTATCGGTAGCTATTCACCTGCCATGGATTTCTCAAGGGATCGTGGGACATAAACCGCGCGATCGAGGAGCTGTACTGCCGGGCGCGGAGGTAGTGCTGCAGTAAGTCGCCATCGAATAAGTAGCCACACTGCCCCACGAATCTGAACGGATTCACCGTACTGCCGCTTCCGTCGACGGCTTCCCCAAACGCCTTGTAATGGTACGTGTCGGTCAACGAGCCTAGCGAGCTGGCAAGCGCCGCCGTCGAACCCAGGGCGTCGAATTGGAAGAAACTCGACGTCCCGGCGCGCGACTGACTGAGCAAGTTGCCGAAGAAATTGGGGTTCAAGCTGTAAAGCGACTGCGTGACATTGCTGGCATTCGCATCGAGCAGGATATTCTGGCCGTCCCAGATGGATTTGGTCGTGCCGGTGGAATCCTGCTTTTGCACGCGGAGGCTGTCCGCGTTATACGTCATCGTGTTGATGACGGATGTCGGCAGAGCCACTTTCGCGAGCCGGTTCTCACCATCCCACAAATAGGTTGTGCGGGCAAGCGCGGGCGAAACCGTCCGAACCTGGTTACCGGCCCCGTCGAACAGGAACGTGGTCCGGCCAGCGCCGTCGAGCGAATAGATGATCTCGTTCGCCTTGTCGTACGTCACGGTCGTCCGCGTGCCCCCCACGTTCTGCACCAGCCGGTTGCCAACGGGATCCCAGGTATGCGTGATGTTGTAGGCGTTCGTGCCGGAGCGCGCCTCGTGGACGAGCTGGTAGGTGTGGTCATACGCCCACGAAACACGATCGAGACTCGCCTCGACGACGCGCTGGCGATTACCCATCCCATCATAAAGATAGCCGAAGCTGGTGAGCGTGGTGCTCGTATTGGTAATGTTGGCAAGCTTCGTGATCTGCCCTGCCAGGTCGTAGGTCATACTGGCCCGCGTCCCGTTGGCCAGATAATCGACGATCTCGCGGTTGCCCTGGTCGAAGGCGAAAGTCGTGATTTCGTTGACCGGGTTCACCAGCTTTTCAATCCGCGACGCCGCGTCCCATGAGTAGGTGAAAAGCCCTCCGTCCGGTGTCACGAGCCGGATACGCTGGCCGATCGGCGAATAGCCGTAGGTCACGCGCTGCGACGACGGTTGGATCACGGCCTGCGGCCGCTCGAGCGGATCGAGAATCATCGAAGTGCGGCCGGTCCCATCGTACATGAGCACACGCCCCCCAACCTGGTCATAGGCGAACGTATTGCGCGTGCCGTCATTGTACTCGCGGCCGGTC
>DATLQY010000505.1:0-11594 GCA_035534975.1 Pirellulales bacterium | reverse complement strand
GGAGAGTTGGGCCCGCGGATCGTAGCTGCCAGCGTGAGCCCGGGGCACCCGCGCAGTGGGTCGCGGGCAAGCCGGTGGCATCATTTGATCAATCCTAGGCTTTAAGCGGGCCGCCCAAAAAAAGAGGCCATCGAATAGATGGCCTCGGCATCGGCCGTCGTGGTGCGTTGCCAACACCGGTGCATCGGCCGCCTTTGGCGGGTTGCACCGGCGTCGTGCCGAGCACGAAGACGGGTTGCTATTTCAATAGTAGGTCGAGATATCGATTTAGGCAAAGATCAGTTTCTCGAGAAACTCAGAGTTCCGCCCGAATTGTCCTGTCTTGGATCGCTGGCGCCATGCGAACTCCGCATCATTTCTGAACCGAATCTGAATCGAACCCTTTCCAGCGGAAAGGGGTGTTCGCCGCATCGGCCGAGTCCCCGGGACGTCCGATCGCCTTTGTGGCCCCTGGTCGAAGCACCACGGCGGGGACGTGGAGCATCGCGATCAGCGGCATGTTGGGGGCCGTGACCGGCCTCGTTATTCTACACATCTTTTGTAGCGACCGGATGCCGATTTGCCCCGTTCACGGGGCGTCCGCGCAGCGGTATTCGGCCCGGCGTTTACGCCGGGTTCGCAAGCCGCCCCACGGATTTTCTTCCAGCCCCGTTCACGGGGCTTCCAGGATGGCTTAAGCCAAGGCCAAGCAAATGGTAAGCCCCGTGAACGGGACTGAATACACAATGATCTGCTCCCGTTTTCCCGGCATGAATGCCGGGCCTATGACCGCTTCGCGGGAGGCCCCGTGAACGGGGCAGTGTATCACTCGCGACGTGTGCGGAACAACGAGGCGTTGTCCCCGTACGGAACAATGGTGTGGCCGTCACCTGGAACGGTGGTATACGATCGTTGGACGAAATGGGCAAAGCCGGTAAATTACGAGTGAACTGTTCGCCAATCGACGAAGATGATGACGGGGCTATGTCTGGGCTCTCCATCCGGTCATTGTCGCCGCCACGTCGAGCGATGGTCAAGATCCGGCGAGTACGGGTAGCGGCCGGCCGTCCAGCCGGGGCATCGCTGACGCTCTGCCACCAGCCACCGTTTTCTCGCGGCAAGATGTCTCATGGTTGGCCACACGAAGGATCTATGACCCCCCGCGCCACCGTCGAAGTGCCCTTGCCTCTCCTTCGCACCCTGCGTTACAACTGCCCGTCGCACGCATTTTACTCCTGAAAAAGCTGCCTTCATTCATCCTCGGCTGATCACGTGGTCATGGATCGACCGATCACGAAACAACGGCGGGAAGTTGAGCCCCTTCTGGCTCTGGTGGTCGCACTGGCGCTCGTGCTCGTCGGGTGCAAGGCGTTTCTCCTGCCGTGGCCGGCCATGCGGCCGGCTGAATTGGCCCGCTGGTGGCCGCGGCTGGCGTTGATCTCGGCCCAGGATGTCGGCTTCTGCGCGCTCTTCGGCTTGATGGCCTGGGGACTGCTCTGTACGGCGAGGCGCTCCCCGCCGGCGATCGCGCGGTGCGGTTGGCCGCTGGTCTGGCTGGGGGCGCTGGCGACAGCGCTCTACGGCGTCGTGAGTGTGCCGGTGTACCTCTATTTGAACGTGCAATTGAGCTACCCGCTCTTGCTGTTCCTCGACGAATGGCGCGAGATCGGCGTGTCGCTCGAAAACGACGTACCCTGGCCGGTCTGGTGCGCCTGTTTGGCGGTGCCGTGCTCGATGCTGCTTGCGTATCGTTTCGCCGCCGGTCAATTCGAGCGCCGTGGCTTTGTCATCGATAGGCGAAGGGCATTCGTAATCGCGGCGCTACTGGCCGCGTACGTCGGCGGCGCGTGGGGTTGGGGGGCGGCGCATTGGCGCGAGCGGAACAACTGGCAACGCCGCGTGGCCCGCAGCCCGCACATCGAATTGCTCGCCTCGTTGGCCGCCGCCTGGCACGATGCGCCGCTTGCCAACCTGCCACTCGACGAATGCGCCGCGGAAGTACGCGACTTCATGCCACCGTCGGCCCGCGGAAACGAACAAGAGGCTGACGACGGGGTACCCGCACCGCGGGTCGGCTCGCCGGGGAATCCGAAATCCAAAATCCAAAATCCAAAACTCCAAAACGTCTTTTTCCTGGTTCTCGAATCGGTCAGCACCAATTACCTGGAATTGTATGGCGCACCCTACCCGATCACGCCTAACCTCAAACGGCTGGCAAGACAGGGCCTGGTGTTCGAAAACATCTACGCGCAGTGCCCGTCGAGCCCGAAAGCGATGGTGGCGATTTTGACGGGCACGTACCCACGGATCGACACGCGCGAACAGACGCGTGAAAGCCGCGCGACGTTACCAAGCCTGGCCGACACGCTGGCGGCGCAAGGTTGCCGCACGGGTTTTTTCTACCCAGCCAGTTGGGACTATCGCGGCGCGGAAGAATTCCTGCGCAGCGCGGGCTTCGAGTTCTATCTCGACGGCCGCCTCGATCCCGGCTACCACGGCTTTGAGAGCAACGATGACCGTTGGTTGGCGCGGGAAGCGTTTCGTTGGATCGACGCCGGCAGTGGGCCGTTCTTCGCCATGTGCTGGACACTGCAGACGCACCATCCCTACCGCTTCGTGGGTGAGGAGCGCGACTACGGCGTGAGCGACCCGGAGCTGCACCGCTACCTGAACGCGGTCCGCGAGAGCGACGAGCTGATCGGCCAAATCTGGTCGGAGATCGAAAAGCGAGGTCTGGCCGATTCAACCCTCTTGGTTGTCATCGGCGACCACGGCCAGGCATTCGGTCAGCACAGTCAGCGGCTGCACACTTTCGGCCTCTACGAAGAGAACGTCCACGTGCCCCTGATCATCATCCACGACGGCAGCCTGCCGGTCGGCCGCCGTTCGACGATCGGCCAGCAGATCGACCTGGCGCCCACGGTCGCCGAACTGACAGGCGCACCGCCGTCGGCACACTGGCAGGGACGAAGTCTATTGTCGGCCGCCCGGCCACAGCGGGCTTACTTCTACACGGTCTGGGATCCGGTGATCCTTGGTGTACGCGACGGCGACGAAAAGTACTTCTGGCACGTTGGCCAGGGGGAGTCGCTCTTCGACCTCGCGGCCGACTCCGCCGAGCTGCGCGATTTGGCCTCCCAGAGGCGGATGCGCGCCAAGGAGTTACGTCGCCAGCTCGCCGCGCTCGTCGCCTTTCAGCAACGATGGCTCGCCGAGTTGGAGAAGAAGGGAACTGCTAACAGGTGACAGGGAATGGCCGGACGGACGGCCTGGATCAAGGCACTGTTCTCGGACCGAGATTTCGCGGAAGATTTCCTCGCGATGAACGGGCACTTCCTTGGGCGCTTTGATCCCCAGCCGCACCTTGCCCTGACCCGTTTTCCGGTCCGCCCTCGTTTAGTTAATTGCCCCGGCCCCTAAGGCGCAACGACGGACAGCCGCCGCACAAGACTCCACAAATCCTCGCTGGCGTCTTTTTCGTCCTGCGTGAACTCACGCTGCATCCTGATCCCAGCGAGATGAAGAAAGTGCATCGTCACAAACATGAGGACGATGTCGGCAATCAGCACTTTCGCAGGCCGCGGGAAAGGAGCCGCCGCTTCGATAAGGGCCGTTAACTCATCGATTACTCGTTGATCCTCTTTCCACATGTCACCGCGGATCGCAGACGAGACATAGTCAAGTCTCTCGAGCAGCTCCTTTGCCTCATGAACGAGGCCTCGCAAGCGTGGCACCTCATCGCAACGGCGGAGGAGACCTTCCAAGACGTCAATCTTCCAAAGCAGAAACGGGTTGTAGGTTGATGTCGACATCTGTTTCTTTATATTTTACTCAATATCAAACAGGAACTTCATCGCATCCTCCCAGTATTTTAACGTTTCACCGAGGTTGCCAGCCGGATCCTCCATTTCTTCCTCGGTGGCGGCGTCGATCGCTTCCACAGTGTCGTTAATCGCGTCCTGAATCTCCTGTGCCTTCTCAATCAACTCATCGGCCGTCATTTTCGACGGATCAAATGGAAACCCGCCGCCACCCGGCCCGCCTCCGGCTCCTGCGGCGCCGGCGGCGGCACCAAGGACGACACCATCCCCGGCGTCTATATTTCCGCCGCCTCCGCCGCCTTGGCCCGCACCGCCTTGAGGCCCAGCACCCAAAGCTGCGCCGACGGCAGCGCCCGCCGCGTCTCCCGCGGCTGGGTTGCCGGTAGTGAAGCCGACGACGGTACCTACCACTGACCCCGCGGCGCCGGCAAGGGCGTTTTGAATGCCGTCAAGGAACCCCCCGCCTTGGCCCGCACCACCCATCCCAGCGAGACCCCCGCCTAGGTCGACGCCAAATAAGCCCATTGGATCCGTCGCGTTTGTCGCGTCGTTCCGCACGTACCGGCTCAAGTTGGTATCGCCGCCGCCGAATCCGAGCGGATCCTCGCTGATCCAGCGCCCAACACTTGGATCGTACCAGCGGTGGTCGGCGTAGTCCAGACCCGTATTCGCGTCGGCCTTGTAGCCAGCGAAGCCGGCCCAGTGGGCGATGGCCGAATTGCTCTCGTACGCGACCTGGCCGAACGAGCTGTAGACGATGTGGTCAACGACCGCGCTGCTCGTATTCACGACGTCGCGGACGCTGGCGAGATCGTCAGCCAACATGTAATCCGTCGTCCCCGCGCTGCCTTGCGTGGTGATGCCTTCCTGCGCCATCACCGCGTCGACGCCCGCGGCCGAGGGGCCCTTGAGAAAACGGTGTGTCTCGTTGCCGCTGCCGTCGAACTGCAAGACGGGCTGCGCGGGCGCGTTGGGATCGGCCGTGATGTCGAGCGCGTACCACTCGGAACTGCTGTAACTACCGCTGCCCGTCGCATCGATCTCCGTGCCGATCAGGTGGTCGAAGACGTCATAGACGTAGTGGATGTGCTTGGTGAGCACGCTGCTGTTGTTGTAATAATCGACGTCGGTCAGGCGGTTGCGGTAGTCCCACGTGTAGGTCGTGAGGTAATCGTTCGCCGTGGCCGACGAAATGCGAGTGCGGCTGACGCGGTTGCCTTCGTGATCGTACGTGTAGTTGAACGTGCCGTCGCTGGTGAGCTGGTTGTTGGTCCCGGTCGTGTAACCGGTGTTCGTGCGGTTGCCGTTCGCGTCAAAACTGTTGCTTTCGTTGGCCGGCTGGTGGGTACCGGTGTAGGTGGCGGCCGTGGCCTCGTTGGTCGTGTTATAGCTGTAGCTCGCCGAGCCATCCACGCTGGACGTGACGCCGGTCACGCGGTTGGCCGCGTCGTACGTCCAGGAGAGGTCGTCGAGGGTGCTGCCGGAGTGCGTGTAGTCGATCTGGGTGAGGCGGTTGCCGGAGTCGTACGAGAGCGTGCCGTAGGCAATGTCTGGGTGGGGGCTGGATGTCGTGGGGTCGAAATCGAGCACATTGGTGATCTGCCCGTCGAGGTTGTAGGCGTAGCCGACTCCCTTGGGCGCGACGCCGTTGCCGCCGGTCTGCCCCTCCTGCGTGGCTTGCTGGAGATGAGCATTGAAAAGGGGGCCAGCCCGGGGTAAATCCGCGCATCGAAAAGGGAGCCACCGCAGCGCGTCCTAGTCTTGAGCTTTGGAGCAGTTTTTCCGAAGCCGAGGAGGGACGGGAGGATGAGGATGTTGACGGTGGAACATTTCGAACTGATTCGACGGAAATTCCTGATTGACGGGATGACGCAACGGGCAATCGCTGCGGAGTTGGGCCATTCGCGGAAGACGGTGGCCAAGGCGATCGCCCACGCGACGCCCCCGGGCTACCAGTTGACCAAGCCGCGGCGCAAGCCAAAGATCGAGGCCTACCGCGCGATCATTGACGGCTGGCTCGACGACGACGCCACGCGGCCCCGGAAACAACGGCACACGGCGCAGCGGGTCTTCGAGCGTTTGCGGGATGAGCACGGTTTCGCGGGCCATCCCAGCACGGTGCAGCGGTACGTGGCGAAGCGCCGGCCCAGCCGTCAGGAGGTATTCATGCCTCTGGTCTTCGCTCCCGGCGAAGAAGCGCAAGTGGATTGGGGAGAGGCGTGGATCATCGAGAACGGCGTCGAGCGGCAGGTGCAGTTGTTCTGCATGCGGTTCTGCTACAGTAAGGCTTCGTTCGTTGCACCCTACGAGCGTCAGGACCTCACGTCGTTCCTGGATGGCCATGTACGGGCTTTCGCCTTTTTTGGTGGCGTGCCCAGGCGGATCGCCTACGACAACCTGAAGACGGCCGTGATCCATGTCGGTCGTGGCCGGCACCGCAAGCTGAACCGGCGGTTCCTCGAGTTGCGGACGTGTTATCTGTTCGACAGCCGGTTCTGCAACCCGGCCAAGGGAAACGAGAAAGGCGACGTCGAGAACCTGGTCAAACGCGCCGAGCGGACCTTCCTCACGCCGCTTCCGCAGGTACAAGACCTCGATGAGTTGGCTGAGAAGCTGCGTCAAGACTGCTTGGTGGACTTGGACCGGCCGGCGCCTGACGGCCGGCCGCGACGGGAATTGTGGCAGCAAGAGCAGGCTGCGCTCTTGCCGGTATCCACTCAAGGATACACCGCCTGCCAGGAGCGTTCGACGCGGATTGACAAGCAGTCCTTGGTGCAGTTTGACGAACGACTCTACTCAGTGCCCGTGAAGTGGGCGCATTGGCCGGCCGTGGTCAAAGGGTTCGTCGACCGGGTGGAAGTGTTCTGCGATCATCAGCGTGTGGCGCTGCATCGGCGAAGTTACGGCAGTGAGCTGTTCGTGCTCGAACCGTTGCACTACCTGCGGTTATTGGAACGGAAGCCTGGAAGTCTGGACCAGGCGCGGCCGTTTCGCGGGCAACCCTGGGGCAAGGAGTTCGGGCAGTTGCGTCGCGAACTGGAGTATCGCTACGGCGAGGCGGGCACGCGGGAGTACATCCGCGTGTTGTTGCTCTTCGAAGAGCATGCCGAGGAGCGTGTTCGCCAGGCCGTTTCGCAGTGTGTTGCACGGCGTGCTTTTTCGGAACAGGCGATCCGCACCGTGTTGCGGAACGAGCCGACCCTGGGCGTGGTTCGGCGGTTGGACCTCGCCCATCGGCCGGAGTTGCAGGCCGTCGGCGATGGTATTCGCCCCGTCGCGATCTACGACCAATTGACCACCCAGGTCCCGGCGGAGGTGGTGGCATGAAGGAACACTTATTGCTGACCAATCACTTGAAGACCCTGAAGTTACCGACGATGCTCAAGGAGTTGCCGGCGGTCGTGCGCCAATCGAGCGAGGGTGACAAGTCCTACGAGGCGTTTTTGGAGCGGCTGGCCGAGCTGGAGGTGCTGGCGCGGCAGACGAAAGCCACAGATCGTCGGCTACGGCAGGCGAGCTTCCCCGTGGCGAAAGACTTGGCCGACTTCGACTTCAAAGCCGTGCCGAGCTTGAACGCCAAGCGGGTGCTCGACCTCGCGCGCTGCGACTTTCTGGCCCAGAAAGTGAATGTGGTGCTGGTCGGTGCTCCGGGCTTGGGCAAGAGCCACTTGGCGATGGCCTTGGGCCGCGAAGCTTGCCGTCGCGGCCACCGCGTGAAGTTCTTCACGGCGGCAGGCTTGGTGAACGCGTACTTGGAGGCGCGTGACCAACGCCAAGTGCTGCGTCTGGAGTCGCACATCGGGCGTTGCGAACTGATCGTGATCGACGAACTGGGGTACATCCCGTTCAGCAAGACGGGCGCCGAACACCTGTTCGGTTTCTTCAGCCAATGCTACGAGCGTACGAGTCTGATCGTGACCACCAATCTGCCGTTCGCCGAATGGCCGCAGACCTTCGCCGGTGACGAGCGGATGGCCGGCGCGATCATCGACCGCTTGACACACCGCGTAAATATCCTAGAGATCAAGGGAGACAGTTACCGCTTGCAAGCGAGTCTCAAGGGCAGAAAAGGAGGAACGACCTAACAAAGCACCACGACCGTGAAGGGCCATCGCCTGCGACCAGGCCGGCCACACATTGACAGCCCCCAAGCGGGGCTTATTCTAGCAACCAGGTGGCCCCCGTTTCGGTGCATGGGCTGGCCCCCTTTTCAATGCTCATCTCCAGGTGGCGGGGACGATCTCGGTTTCGACGGCCGAGCAGGAGCAGGAGCAATAGATCGGCTGGTTGGGGGGGACTTTGCCGTCGTAGATGGTGCCGGTGCTGGTGGGCTGGGCAACGGTGGCGTTGCGGCCAACAACGACGATGACATGTTCAGTCCGGGCTCGCCTCCCGCGGAGGCGCCGATCGTTGCCCCCGAACCGCTCGCAGGTAGAATGCCCCGAGCGCCCCTGCGAGAATGATGCCAGCCCCCGCCATCCATCGTCCAAGGCGCGCACATTTCCTCGTGAGCTGCAGAAGCCGGCTGGCGTTTGTTCCTTTAGGGTCGTCTCGCAATATTGGTCGCCCGTGGGCAAAATCGGAACCGATCAGGAGGATATTCGGCAATGCCCCACAGGCGAAAAACCCCACCGCGCAGATGCAAACCAGTACACCACAGCCGCGGCGCGCGTATGGCTTCGCCTTCGCTCCGCCGGGCGACTGGTAGGGATTTGTGGCCATATCCGTTTTTCGATCCATGGTTTCAGTGAAGCACCAACGCGCATCTATAACGCCGCGAGCCATTCAGGCGATTCTCAGTGCTCACTTCGAAACGAGCAGTCTTTACGCAACCCTCCAACCCTCCTTAAGAGGCTGTTCCTGACACCTTTTTGCCTCTCTTTTTGCCCCTTTTTGCCTCCGGCGCGCGTCGTGTAGCGACTAAACCTCTACCGTCGCTACGCTAAAGTAGTCGCGGTCCAGAAAGGGGCTAATGACCGAGAAGGCGTCGTCGGAAAAGACGATCCCTAGCGGCGACCGGATGATCGGATACGATCGGAGAAGCGACAGCGACAGGACCTCAGTGTTGGGGCTGCCGGGCCACCCTGGCACCGGGGCGAGCTCGACGACCTTCAACGGTACAAAATCGAACTTGACGTCTTGCACCCTCGAAGTCCTCATTTCGTAATACGGCGCAACAATGCCGCGTGCGTCAGGATGATCTGGAAGCAACTCGTACAACTCCTCCGGATCCTCCATGATCGCGTCCACGCGGTCGGCGTCGTCGAGGATCGCCCCGAATTCGGCCGACGCGTCTGCAAGCCTCGTCTCATAGAAGGAGAGGTCCCCCTCCGAGTAGGGATACCGGATCAATTTGCCGAATTTGACCCGAACGAACTCGATGTTTGGGAACGATGCTAGTGCCTCACGCACTCGTTGCGACACGACGAGGTTAAGTCCCGGCTCAATGACGTCTCGTAGCCTATGGAGATTCACTGCAAGCTCGATCGGCACCGTGTCGCCTGCGCGGCCGAGGGACGCCGTCGGCCAGGACGAACGTGCGCCGTCGCGCCATTCCACGCCGTGAAACATGTTGGCATGAAACGCCGACGTCCCAGACGTAGGCGGAAACATCACTCGTTTGTTGACGATATATACTTCCATGCGAAGGCTCCCTGTTCAACCTTACCGTAAGGTCGCGGATTAAATCACGTCCCAAATTCGGGCGAGCTTGAGTGCCAGCGTAGCACTCCCGACGTCGGGCGATTCTTCGGGTTCTGCATCAGGAACCAGGGAGCTTATTTAATCCGCGATGGTAACTATTTCCGGCGGGTGTCCCAAGGCTTCGTCCTAGGCGACCCGCGCCGGTTTCGTGTTCGCCACTACTGGCCGATCGTGATCACACCTGTCCCCCAATCGCCAGCGGCATCGTCCGGCGGCGTGTCGAGCAGGACCGTCGCCGGTGGCGGCGGCGGCTTTGGCTCCCCGAACAGCGGGACCGTGAACGGCAAGCTGTTGACGCCCGCTTCGATGGCCGCGTCCCAAGAGGGGCCGATCAGGGTCGTCGTCGCTTGTGTATACGGCGTGTTGTATGCTCCATATCCGGCGGCACCGACAATCAGGACGGTCCCCGCATACGGTGCAAGTTTGCCGCCCCAGCCAAGGAGCGTGGTCGTACCGAACCCCGCTCTGGGCGACGCCGCCATCACCTTCGCCACTTGCACATTCGGCGCTTTAGCGATTTGGCCCATCAGCGCCGCGGTCTGCTGCCCTGCGCTGAGCTTCCCCCATTGCGGGTACGTCATTCCTGGTGGCGCCGGAACGCTACCGGAAAAGGAGCCCGCGAAGAGCGGGTTTGCCTGCATTTGCGCAATGTGGTCGTTAATGATCAGTTGCGTGATTGGCTTGTTGGCGTCTTGAAGCGCCTTAAGCAAATTAGCTTGCGTGAAGTTCCAGCCGCTGGGGTGGATTCCACCTTTCCCAATGTGCGCGCCCGCCTGCATCAAAGTGCCGTACTGCCCCGCATGAATGTTTGGTTGAGTGGCCGCTTGCATCACCGCCGGCTTGAATACGCCCTGTGCCAGATTATGGTGCCAAATCCACTGAAATGGATCGTAAGGTTGAGCGAGCCCAGTGGGGTCAGTCGCATCCGTCGCCCCATTCCCGACGTACCGGCTGACGTTCGTGTCACCGCCGCCGAAGCCGAGCGGATCTTGGCTAATCCAGCGCCCCACACTTGGATCATACCAACGCTCGCCCGCGTTCGCGAGCCCCGTGTCGGCGTCGAAGTGGTAGCCGGCGTAGCCGGACCAGTGGGCGACCGTGCCGCTTTCGTAGGTCACGTTACCGAACGAATTGTAAACGATGTCGTCCACGATTACGCTCGCGGCGCCCACGATAATCCGAACGCTGCCCAGATTGTCGGCCAAGGCGTACGTCGTCGTGCCGGCGGTCCCCTGGACCGCAATCGCCTCTTGGCCCAGCACGGCCATCAACGCGTCGACGCCGCCGGCGGTGGGCCCGTTCAAGAAGCGGTAGCTGTCGTTGCCGCTCTTGTCGAACTCCAAGACGGGCAGAGCCGGCGCGCTGGGGTTGGCGCCCAGGTCGAGCGCGTACCACTCGGAGCTCGTGTAGCTGCCCCCGCCGTTCGAGTCGAGCTGTTTGCCGATCAGGTGGTCGCAGACGTCGTAGACGTAGTGGACGTGCTTGGTGAGCACGCTGGAGTTGTTGTAGTAATTCACGTCGGTCAGGCGGTTGCGGTAGTCCCAGGTGTAGGTGGTCAGGTAGTCGTTCGCCTGGCCGCTGGAAATGCGCGTGCGCGTGACGCGGTTGCCTTCATAGTCAAAGGTATAGTTGAAGGTGCCGTCGCTGGTGAGCTGGTTGTTCGTCCCGGTCGTGTAACCGGTATTCGTGCGATTGCCGTTTTTGTCGAACGAATAGGCCTCGGTGCCCGGCTGGTTGTTGCCCGTGTACGTGCCCCCGGTGACCTCGTTGACCGTGTCGTAGCTGTAGCTGGCCGTGCTGCTGTCGGCGCTGGACGAGAAACTCGTCACGCGATTGGCGGCGTCGTACGCCCAGGTGAGGTCGTCGAGCGTGGTGGTGGACTGCTGGTAGTCGATGCCGGTGAGGCGGTTGCCCGCGTCGCACGTGACGGTGCCGTAGGCGATATCGGGGTGCGGGCTGGCGGTGGTGGGGTCGAAGTCGAGAGTCTGGGTGATCTGGCTGTCGAGGTTGTAGCTGTAGCCGACGCCCTTGGGCGCCACGCCGTTGCCGCCGGTTTGCCCTTCCTGGGTGGCTTGCAGCAGGCGCTGGTCG
>DATLQY010000504.1:0-6883 GCA_035534975.1 Pirellulales bacterium | reverse complement strand
AAGGAGGTGTCGATCGAGAGCACGAACAGACCGGGCTGCGTCGCTAATGACATGGGCAAGACTCCCGCGGGCCAATGAAACATCGGAACTGAATCAGCAGGGCGGGCGGCGGAAAACACTTCGCCGGCAAAACGGCCATGCTTCGATGGCACTAACAGAAGTCGGCAACATCGCCGGGAGCACTCGACCCAAATCAACGGCTTGCCGACCTGTTAAGATGGGTTGCATGATCGGGTCGTAGGGAAAGCACCGCGAACCGCGGACGACGGTTCCGTAGAAGGGGATATGGGGATGAAGAGGAGATGGGGAGATGGGGGCAAAGCTAGATTCTTACGGCGTGACATGCGCGCGTTCGACGCCGACCAATGCAAAATGCAAGATGAGAAATGCAAAACCGGCAATCAACGGATGCGGCCCCGTTTCTAATTTCGCGTTTTGCATTTGCATCCCTCATCCCCCTCGAAAAAAAGTTCCCATTCGTGTTGATCGGTCTTACCGTTTTTCCCGCCCCGAGCGGAGCTTTTCGCGGATCGCCGTGAGCCGCTCGGCGAGTTGGGCCTCGAAACCGCGAGGAACCGGTCGGTAGTATTCGCGCTCGACTCCCAGATAATCCTGGGCGGCAACCCCGTCGGGCGCGTCGTGGGCGTATTCGTACCCTTTGCCCTGTCGTAGGCCAGATGTAGCAGCTAACCGCTCGGCGCCCGCGTAGTGCTTGTCGCGGAGGTGAACCGGGACGGGCAACAGCGCGCCTTCGGCCACGTCGCGCCGCGCTTCGCCGATCGCCACCGTGGCCGCATTCGACTTGGGGGCGCAAGCCAGGTAGGTCACGGCCTGGGCCAACGGAAGCTGGCACTCGGGCAGGCCGACGAACTCGGTGGCCTGCATCGCCGCCACGGCAAGGGGAAGGGCCTGCGGATCGGCGTTGCCGATGTCCTCGCTGGCAGCGATCACGATCCGTCGCGCCAAAAATCGCACGTCCTCACCCGCCTCGAGCATGCGGGCCAGCCAGTAGATCGCGGCATCGGGATCGCTGCCGCGGATGCTCTTGATCAGTGCGCTGGCGGCGTCGTAGTGGGCGTCGCCCGTGGCGTCATATTCGATCGCTTTTCGCTGAACTGACTCTTCGGCCAAAGCGCGGGTGAAGCGCAGCGGCCGTTCGTCGCTCGACAGCACGCCGACCTCCAGCGCTGAGAGTGCCCGCCGGGCGTCGCCGTCGCTGACCTCTACCAGGAACTCCAGCGCGTCGTCGTCGAGCCGCACGTCGAGCGAGCCAAGGCCGCGTTGGCGGTCGGCCAGCGCCCGCCGCACCAGCGTGCGGATGTCGTCCGGCGCAAGCGACTGGAACTGGAAAATGCGGCTGCGGCTGACCAAGGCGCTGTTGATGGCGAAGAAGGGGTTCTGTGTCGTAGCGCCGACCAGGATCACGGACCCGTCTTCGACATCGGGGAGAAGGACGTCCTGCTGCGCCTTATTGAAGCGATGGATTTCATCCACGAACAAGAGCGTCTTCTGGCCGCTGGCCGAGAGCCGATCGCGCGCCGCGACGAGCGTTTCGCGCAGCTCCTTGACGCCGCTGGCGACGGCGCTGAGCTGGTGGAAATCGCTGCTGCTCGCGGTGGCCAACAGTTGAGCGAGGGTCGTCTTGCCGGTGCCCGGCGGGCCGTAGAAAATCACGGAGCCGAGCCGGTCGGCCTTCAGCAGCCGCCGGAGCAGCTTCCCCTCGCCCAGGAAGTGACGTTGACCGACGAACTCTTCGAGAGTCGTGGGTCGCATCCGCGCCGCCAGGGGCTCGGCGCCGCGGCGGTTCGCGGCTTCACTGGCTTCGAATAATGACATGATGTCATTGGAGCAGGTCACAGAGGGAAGCTCAAGCGATACTCCGCGCGGCTGGCCATGAGAAGTTCAAGTGTCAGCCGCACGCCAATCGAAACGAAAAGGCAGCCCGCCACCGCCCGCCGGCAGCCGTCTCGGCGGCTGTGGCGTACACGTGTTCCAGTCCAACCCCCTACGCCCCGCGTGTTGCGTCGCCGAAGCGGTACGGTTGGAACATTGGCGGATTAGGGTGCCTTTTCGTTCCGATTGCCGGCATCGCGGCGCTGTCGCCGCGACGCCACGGCGCGGTTGGGATACCGCGGCGCTCGGATCGGTGGCGCCGATTCCCGGACCTGGATGCCAGCTTGGCCTGCTCGATCCCACGGTTGACGGCGATCGTCCGGGAGGCCCCCAAAAGAGGATGTGACGCTGTGACGCTCGTTCCCGCAAAGTTTTTTTTGATGCTAGCGGCTTCTAGGGAGTTCGCCGTCGGCTCGCTCGACGCCATTAGGGCGGAGTCATCGACCCTCGCTCGTTCCCTGTTAGGCGCCCCGTTCGGACCTCCGCCCCCCCCGAGGGTTCTGAGGACTGACAGTTGAGCCGCGCACGCCGAAGTGGCGTCGCCCACGGCCTCCGACAGGCGACGTCCGCCGGCCGACGCTGTGCGTGCTACGCAACGCAAACCAACTCCGAATCCCCCGACCTGGGGCCACGGCAATGCGGACACACGAGGCGAAGGGTGGCTCGGTTGGAAACGGCGCCGCTACGCGGCTTGCTCCCCGTCATGGGGATGTCGGAGATCGGTTTGCGTTGCTCCGCGTTGGCCTTTTCTCGCGGGCGTGAAAAAGGCCCTCCAGCGTCGGCGGGCGTGACCGGCTACGCCCATGTCGGTCGCGGGCTGCCTTTTTGTTCGTATCGCCGGTACGCGGCATTGTACGATTGACGGCGCGCTGCGCTTGGTTCAGACTACGATGAACCATCCTCACGAAACCCTGGGATCGTCATGCGAAGCCTGTTTGCTCTGTTGGCCGCCGTTGCCATCATGCCGTCCTGGATTCTGGCCCAGGATACTCCGCCCGCGCCCGAAGAGGCGGCACGGCGGATCACGGTGCCCGAGGGCTTCCGCGTCACGCTCTTCGCCGGCGAACCTGACGTGGTGCAGCCGATCGCCATGACGTTCGACGACCGCGGCCGCCTCTGGGTCGTCGAGTGCCTCTCGTACCCTCACTGGAACGAAGATCCGAAGACCACGAGCGGCGATGACCGAGTCGTGATTTTCAGCGACCACGACGGCGACGGACGGTTCGACGAGCGGAAGGTCTTCTGGGACCAGGGCAAAAACCTCTCTGGAATCGAACTGGGGTTCGGCGGTGTCTGGCTTTGCTCGACCCCCAAGTTGGTGTTCGTACCCGACGCCGACGCTGACGACGTGCCCGACGGCCCGCCGCGGGTCGTGCTCGATGGATGGGACGTCAAGGCCAAGCACAACGTATTCAACAGCCTGGCCTGGGGACCCGACGGCTGGCTGTACGGGCTCAACGGCATTCTCTCGAATTCGCGTGTCGCGAAGCCAGGCACTCCGGACGACCAGCGGACCGCAATTAACTGCGGCGTGTGGCGCTTTCATCCGACGCGGGGAACGTTCGAGGTCGTGGCCCACGGCACGACGAACCCCTGGGGCATCGACTTCGACGAATACGGGCAATTGTTCATCACCAATTGCGTGATCCACCATCTCTGGCACGTCGTGCCGGGCGCCCATTTCGAGCGAATGTTCGGGCAAGACATCGACCCGCACACCTACGGCCTCATGGCGAGTTGCGCCGACCACATCCACTGGGGCGGCGGCGATTGGACCACGTCGCGCGGCGGCAAGGGAACGCACGACCAGCCGGGCGGCGGCCACGCCCACTCCGGCGCGATGGTTTACCTGGGTGACAACTGGCCCGACGAGTACCGCAACGACGTTTTCACCTGCAATCTCCACGGCAGCCGGGTCAACCGCGATCTGCTCGAAAGCAAAGGCAGCGGTTACGTGGCGCACCACGGTAAGGACTTCCTCTTTTCCGGCGATCCCTGGTACCGCGGACTGGTCGTCAAGTACGGACCGGATGGCGGCGTTTACGTCTGCGACTGGTCCGACACCGGTGAGTGCCACAACTATGAAGTGGCCCATACCACCAGCGGCCGGATCTTCAAGATCACCTACGACCGGCCAAAGCCATATACGGGAGACCTGGCCGAGCGGAGCGACGCCGAGCTGGTCGCATTGCAGTTGCACAAGAACGATTGGCTGGTTTCCCACGCGAGGCGGATTCTTCAAGAGCGCGCGGCGGCGGGCAAGCTGGCCACCGGTACGCGAGACGCACTGGCCGAAATGTTCGTGGAACAGCCCGAAGTAACGCGGAAGCTGCGCGCCCTTTGGGCACTGCACGTGACGGGCGAATTTGAGGATCTGTCGAAAGCTCTGGTGTTGTATGCGACCGGCGACGAGTGGGTGCGCGCCTGGGCGGTACGGCTTACGTTGGAGGGCCCCACGCAGGGCGATTGGGTACGCGAATCGCTCCTGGATCTGGCCGTTAGTGATTCCTCGCCCGTCGTGCGGTTGGCGCTCGCTTCAGGATTGCAGCGGCTGCCGCCGGCCGAACGGTGGCCTTTGGCCGAGGCGCTGGCGGTCCATGGCGAGGATGCGAGCGATGCCAACCTTCCCTTGATGATCTGGTACGGCGTCGAACCGTTGGTGATGGCTGATCCGCCGCGCGCCTTGAAGCTGGCGCAGTCGGCGGAATTGCCGTTGATCCGGCAGTACATCGCTCGCCGGCTGTCCGACGGAATTCCGGCTGAAATCGAGCGGCAGTCGCCCCAGGCCCTGGCGCCGCTGGTCGCGGCGCTGGGTGAAGCGGCCAATGCCGACGCGCAGTTGGACCTCCTGCACGGAACGTTGGAAGCGATCGAAGGGCGGCGGCGCGTTCTCGCGCCGCCCGAGTGGCCGGGCGTGTACGCAAGGCTGGCCAGAAGCCCAATGGCCGATGTCCGCGATCAAGCGACGCTGCTCTCGCTCATTTTCGGCGACGCCCAAACCTACGGGGTGCTGCGCCGGACGATCATGGATGCCGCCACCGGACTTGCCGACCGCCAAAAGGCGCTCGACGCCCTGGTGCGGCAAAAGGATCGAGAACTCGCGCCGCTCCTGGAGAAGCTGATCGAAGAGCCGGCGATGCGCGGCCATGCGGTGCGCGGGTTGGCTACCTACGGCGACGACGACGCGCCCGAGGTGATCTTGCGCCATTACGACTCGTTCGACCCTGCCGAGCGGGCCGACGCCGTGCTCACGCTCGCCTCGCGGCCGGCGTTCGCGTTGGCACTCTTGAACGCCGTGGCCGAAGAGCGAGTGCCGCGGTCCGACCTCTCGGCCTTTACCGTGCGGCAACTGGCGGGCATGAAAGACGACACGGTTAGGGCCAAGCTCGCCGAGGTCTGGGGTGAAGTGCGGCCCACGTCGCAGGACAAAGCGGCGCTGATCGGCAAATTCAAGCCCTTGTTGGCCGCCGACAAGCTCACTGTGGCCGATCGCTCGCAGGGGCGCCTGCTCTTCACACGCCACTGCGCCGCTTGTCACAAGCTCTTCGGCGAGGGGCAGACGGTCGGTCCCGAGCTGACCGGATCGCAACGGGCCAACGTCGATTATCTTCTGGAGAACCTCGTCGATCCCAATGCCCTGGTCGGCCGCGATTACCAGATGACGATCATCCAGACGACCGACGGAAGGGTGATCAACGGCATCATCCTGCGCGAGGACGCCGACGTGATCGCCGTGCAAACGCAAAACGAGCGCTTGCTTTTGCAAGCCAACGAGATCGAAGCCCGCGAACGATCGAAGGTCTCGCTCATGCCGGAGGGATTGCTGGATAAGTTGAGTGAAACTGAACTGCGCGCCCTGATCGCGTACGTCGCCGGCCCGGAGCAAGTTCCGCTCCCAGAGAAGTAGAACGGAATTCATTCCGTTTTGCGAAGTGTTCGATCGGTCGAACGTTGATGCAACACAATTGGTGGGCCGGCGCTCGCCTCTGGCGAGCTTGTCCCACCCTGGCGTGCGCAATTTTGTTCCGCCACAGCTTGCAGCATGCCATGCCACCGGCTTGTCCGGTGGTCCGTGACGTTGGCAGCTACTCAAAGGCGGCCTCCGTCCCTGTTGTCGTACCCCGATTGCCCGGCCGCTGCCTTCGGCAGCGGCCGGGCAATCGGGGGATATTGGTGCCGGCCGTTTGTAGCTGATAACGTGAAACTCCACCGGGCAAGCCGGTGGCATCTTCTGGAACCACTGGGCGTTGGCGGAACAAAAACTGGATCAACGGTATGGGGCGACTGGATCGGATTTAGGCCGATTTCGCGCACGCCAGTCCCACCCTACAAGCTCGCGCTCACGCCGAATCTAACCGGCCGCTCACTCTTCGAGGCCCTCGATTCGCATAGTTCGTTCCTGCTCGGGAAACGCGTACAGGTTGGCAAGATCGAGAACCAAACGCCGCCCATCGTCGTCGATTTTCGACGGCAGGTTTTCGGCGACGAAGCGCCCGTCGGTCGTGAGCACGAACTCCTCTTTGCATTCGACTTTTGCATCGCCGAATATCATGGACGAGACGATGGCGCCAACAATGGCGCCGAAAAGGCTGGGCTCGTTCTTTGGTGGAAAACCACCTATACGCAGGCAGGTACGGTCCCACGAAAACGCGCACCGCTCCAGCCCCAGATATTCCTCTAGCATCTCCAGCAGCTCGACCACGTCGTCTCCTTTGCACGTCACCACGAACGTATAGCGATTCTCGCCGGCGGCCGTGACCTGACCATCACACACGGCCTTTTTCGACTTGAAATCTTCCTGCAAAGCTTCTAGTAGTTCACTAATTTCATCGAAATCATCGATTTGGTCTGCGGACCGGAAACGAAGGGTCACCACTTCCTTGATAGTCCAGTGCCCCCCTTTGGCCACATGCAGATGAATCGACGTCGACTCGGGTATTGGGATTGGAAGCGACTGGCCTGCCACAAGAACCAACAAGGGCAGAAACGC
>DATLQY010000503.1:0-11285 GCA_035534975.1 Pirellulales bacterium | reverse complement strand
GTAGCGACGTGGCGTACAACCGGCCGCCCGATTTCTCCCATTGGTCGTGTGGGTCCCAGGTGCCGGCCTGATGGCCGTCCTTGATTTGCGAGGCCACGAGCATGTCGCGCAGGTGCTCGTTCCACCGGCTCCAGTAGTCGCCTTGCATGTGGTACATCACCTGCGTGGCGTAGTACCAGTAGTAGCTCGTCTCGCGGCCCGGCTGCGGCAGGTTCTGCGACAAATAGTTCGCCCCGGCGCGCATTTGTGCCTCGTTGCGGCGGGCGCCGAGGAACTGCCGGCAGAGCATTCCCTCGGCCGTCATCGCCGGGCTGCCGCCGGGCCCCTGGTAGCCAAACGTGCCCAATGAACCGCCCGTGCCCGCCGCCGAGGCGATCCATTTGTTGGCCAGTTCGAGCGCGGCGCCCGGTACGGCGAGCCCGGCCATCTCGCCACTCTTGAGAGCCATCACTTGCCAGCCGACGACCGACGTATCGCCCGCTTCGCCGGGCAGGTAACGCCAGCCGCCCGTCGATGGGTTCTGCGATGATACGATGAAACTCAATGCCCGCTGCGCCGGTTCGCGCAGGGCGGCGTCCTGGCTCAGGCCGTAGGCCTCGCACAGCGCAATCGCCGCGATGCCGTGGCTGTACATGTGGGCGGTCGAGGGTGGACCGACGAACAAGTCGCCCGTGGGCTTCTGGTGCTCCGTCAGCCAGCGGACCGCCTGGGCGACGACAGTCTGGTAGTCGCCCGCCTTGTGCGTGTGCCCGCTCGCGAGAAACGGCAACAAGCCAAAACCGGTCGCGGCGCTGTCCGACTGCGTGCCGCCCGCCCCCGACGTGGCGGGCAACTTCTTCTCGGGCGGGTCGAGCTGGTGCAGACTCCAATGTCCGTCGGCGTGCTGGTGTTGGGCGAGCCAGTTCAAGCCCAGCTTCACGCCGGCCTCCGACTGGTCGGTGCCGCCGACCAATTCGATGAACTCGCGCCGCGTGTCCCCTTGCCGCAGCGCGAACATGGCCTGCATGCCGATGTTGTCCTGGGCGTAGGCCACCGGCGTCGCCCGCGCCTGCGGCCGCTGCAACCGTGTGGCGGCCGGGGCCGGCGACGGCGCGATTTCGACCGGCTTGTCGGCCATCACGTGAACTCTTGCGAAGTCAGCCACAGCCGCGGCTTGTCTCGGCGCCGGCGCCGGCACATTGCGGCGCTCGACGGTCGCCTTGTCCACGTCGGCCGGCAGCGAATCGAGCCCCGGTGCCGGCGCGGCCGAAACCAGCTTGACATCGTCGGGCGTTTCACTCGCGGGGGAGATCACGGTCCTCGCATCGCGCCGCGGGACCGTCATCGCGGACAATGGTCCCGTGCCCGCCACGGGCAATTCGGCGACGAGCAGCGGCGCGGCGGCGCGCTCGGCGGCGATTCGTGGCGCGAGCATAGCGAGCTGTCGCGGGCTCGGTTGGGTTTCGGCCGTGCGGCCAATTCGAGTTTCGGCGATCGGCAACGGGCTTTCGACGACCGCCTGGCCGGCCAGCATGGGTATGTCCGCCTCGGGCACGAGCGGTTCGGCCGAACGCGGCACCGGCGCGCGGCGCGCTTCGCTCACCTCCAGCGGCGCGTCGGCAAGCGACTTCGGCAACATATCTGTCATATCTCGGTCAAGCTCCGCGGGCTCGATACTCAGTTCCAAGGAAGTGTGTGCCATGCGGGGCGGCGTGAGCGCCGGAATGACAGCGGGAGCGGTGCTTGCGAACTCGACTTTCCGATCCAAGGGCGGTTCGTCAGGCATGGCCTTGCCCGGCGGTGGCTCGACCGGCAACGGCTCGATCTCCGCCGGCCGCGGCGCCATCGCCGTCTCGCGACTTCGGATCTCCGCCGGCTCCGCCGCGGGCGCCACTCGCGGCGGTGGCACGAAGATCACGCGGTTGGGCGGCAGGCGGGCCGCCAATTCCGCCGCAAGCGTGGGCGCCGGCACGTCGCTCGGCAGCGGTACGCTGGGCGGCTGGACGATCTGGCGAGTCAAATCGGTGACGGCGACGGTGTCGACCGAGCGCAGGTCGGCGACGCGCTCGTATGCCTCCGCCGCTTGCGACGGGCGCATGGCGTCTTCGAACATCTCCGCCGCCTGGCTCACTCGGATTTCGCGGACCCGTTCGGCGATCTCCTGGCTCAACGGGACCAGCAGCAGAAGCCCGACGATGAGTGCGTGCAAGAGCAGGCTTGCGAAAAGGAATCGGGCCATCGATGCCGCTTCGAACAGCCATCCGCGCGAGTAGCGGACCAAGGCCGCCAGCGCGGCCAAGAGCAGCGTGACAGCGAGCGCTTTCCACCATACCACCGTGAAGGCTTGCCAGTGGCTGGTGTCCCAGGCCGTGACGGGCTCGACCTCGGCGGCCGTACTGCGATAAATAGCCCAACGGCGCGAACCGTCCCTCTCCGGAGCGCGATTGCCGCCTTGGCGAGCGGGGGGCGTAAGCCCCCCGGTGACGAATCGGCGCGCGTCGTCGTCGGGTGCGCGATTGCTAGCCAGCACAAGCGCAAATCCATCGGCTGAGAGCGCCGGACCGGATTCGTCGGCCGAAGTGTTGACGCCCGTTCCCATGTTCTCCGGCTTTCCGGTCCCAGGATCGTCCGCTTCCAGCGTTCCGCCGCCCGGTTCGACGGCCGGCAACCGCGCGCGGTAAAGATCCAAATTGACCGGCTCGCGCAAACGGGCGGGTCGATCGGACGAAAAATAAAGGAACGCGCCATCGGGCGAGACGAGCGGGCTGCGCTCGTTGGATGCGGCGGTGTTCACGCCCAGTAAAGCGGTGGCCTCGCCCCAAGGTCCATCGGCCGCCGGCCGGCGCACGACGTAAAGATCGGATTTTGCCGGCGAGTTCGCGCGGTCGGAAGCGAAGTAAAGCCGCAGACCGTCGGGTGCCAGCGCGAGATCGAATTCGTCGGCCTCGGTGTTGACCCTCTTGCCAAGGTTCCGCGGCAGTCCCCAGCCCGCCTTCGTCCGCCGGCTGACATAGAGGTCGAAACCTCCCTGGCCGCCGGGCCGGTTGGAGGCCAGGTAGAGCTCTTCGCCGTTGTGGGCGACGGACACGCCAACTTCGTCGGCCGGGGTATTCAACTCGACCAGCGGCACGGCCACTTCCCAGCGGCCGTCGATCCAGCGGGCCCGGTACAAATCGGCATCGCCCCGCGCGCGGCGGAGCGTGAAGTAGAGCGTCGTCCCGCCGTGGGCCCAATGCGGATGGCTGAGGCTGTCGGGCGGATCGCGCGGCGGCACCAGGTCGGTCAATTCGTCGGCCGGCTGCCAGACGATCTGCCGCCGCGCCGACGAGGCCTCGGCGAGCCAGCGGTGGCCGCCCGCGACGAGCGCCACCCCTTCGATCCGTCGCGGCGCCAGCCATGCGCCCAGCGCGATCAGTGAAGCGACGGCCAGCACCATCGGCAGATGGCGCGGCCGGAACAGGGCGCGAAGGTGAATGCGCATGCAACAGGTTACCTGACAACACGATCAGTCGTAAGTGGCGATACGGTTCTTGCCGCCGTCCTTAGCGAGTTTCTTGGCTTGGTTAGCCCGGTCGCGCAGTTCACGGTCGGTCAGGGGAGAATCAGGCTCCGCGCAACAGACCCCGATCGAGACGGTGGGCGCCCTTTCAATGTCGGGATATTTTAGGATTGCCAGCTTGCAGCGCAACTCGTCGAGGAACGCGAGGGCGAGGTCCTTCGACAGGCTTGGAAGCAACACCAGGTATTCATCACCGCCCTGGCGGTAGGCGAACCCGTGCTGGTAGACGTGAGCTTCCACGGTCTGCATGAAGCGAGGCAGCAAGTTGCGGTCAATCTTCGTTTCGCCGTGGGTGCTGTTGAAGCTCTTGAAGTCGTCGATGTCGAGGAAGGCAACTGTGATCGGCGCGTCGCGAATCTCACAACGTGCTCGGAAACATTCAAGGTCTGGAAGGAATAGCGCCGGAGCTTGCAGGATATGGAACTTCTCGTCGTACTGGCGGGGTGCCAATTCGCTTTGGCCGGTCACCGATTGCTCGATGTACTGGATCGGCAAGAAATCCTTGGCCCGTGGAAGCCGCAATTCATCGATTCTCTGGAACCAGTCGGTTCCGACCACGGCGTCCAGTGAGTTGATCTCTTGATCCAGCGTTTGGATGATGCCGGCGTGAAATGTTCGCTCCCGTAAGCCCTCGGTCCTGGCGGCCTGCTGTCGCCGGTAGCGCAGAATGATCTGTTTGAAAAGCAGGAGGTCTCGCGAAGGCGCTGCCGACGATTTTTCAAAGAGTGCAGCCAGATCGACTGATTCGGACGACGCGTCGACACTCCGGCGGATCTGCTCCCAGCGCTCCAGGACCGATTGAATCTCACCCGGCAGGGCGTAATTCGGAAACTGGGACTCCACCAGTGACACGATGCTTTGCCTGAAGTCCACCTGAAACCAACTCAGGCAGTTTTGCAGGAGTGACTTATTGACAAGTAGCGCCGGTTCGGTCATACCTGCCTGCCGTTTCGCCGAGGGGCGATCGAGTCCTTACGATGCCACGCCGAGATCCTTGAGAACCAAGTCATTTAGGACTTTGGTCCACACTGAAAGTGGCGCCGAACTGACCTTACCAATGATGACCTTGGCCTGGTTCCAGCGTTTCTGGTCACGGGCCAAGTCAAGGAACTCGTGTCCTTTCCAGGTCAGCGCCCGCGGCATGGCTTCCGGTCCATTGCTCCGCATGTTCGTGACGTCGACCCCTTCGATGAGCCCCTCTTCCATCATGATGTGGGCGTGATATCCGACCTGTTCGGACGTGAAGCCGGCAATCCCGAACGGATGTGCCGCCCAACCTGAACTGCTCTCCTCGATCCGCATTAGAATCGTCCGTACAAGGTCCATGTTTCGTTGCATACTTAACTCCTCCGAACGAGTGACCGAGGAATCACTCCAGTCTTGTCGCGACAACGCGACCGTCGTTCAACTGAAGACCCTAAACGGCATTATAGCATCTTATCCGATCGTTTCTCCGCCCCTGCGCATCGGCGTCGGTCAGATCTCCCCGGCACCGGTCGATAATTAGACGGGCCTTACTTTCCCGGGATGACTCCGACGCGATAGTTGGTGATGTTGGCCTGGTTGCAGAACCCCATCACGCGGACTCCGAACTTCCAGGCGGCCCCTTCATCGCTGCGAATCATCACCGACGCGGTGCCGGGGTTCTTCAGTGCCGCCTGCCGGAGCAAAGCGACCACCTGGTCTTCGGAAACCTTCTCCCCCACGACGATGTACTCGCCCGCGCGGGTCACGTTGATCACCAATTCTTCGGGTGGCATCGACAGCGGCTGCGATTCCACCACTTCGGGCAGCACCGCGCTCACCTCCCGTTCCTCCTGGTCGAAGCGCGTCGCGCAGAGGAAGAAGATCAAGAGCAAGAACACCACGTCGATGACGGGCGTCATGTTGGGCCCGTCGCTTTCGGCTTCACTGGGAGGGAGACGCATCGTGGTGAGGAGTGAGTGGTGATTGGTGAGTGGTGAGTGGTGAGGGGTTAACCTGTCCCCTTCCTAACGGCCCGCCATCAATGGGTTGCCGCCGGCCGGCTTCGTCGCGCCGCCGCCTTGCTCCATCCGCTGGAAGGCTGGCAGCATGACCGTCAGGTGGTCGTCGATCTCGCGCACCAATCGCTCACCCTTGCTGTGGAAGTACGACGCGAACAACAGCGCGGGGATGGCGATGACGAGCCCTGCCACGGTCGTTTCCAAGGCGAGATAGATCCCCTCGGCCAAGGCCTCGGCCTTGCCCGTCCCCACCTGGCTGGTGACACGGAAGGCTTCGAGCATGCCGACCACGGTGCCCAGCAGTCCAACGAGCGGGGCCACGTTGGCGGCCACCGACAGGGGCCGGATTCGCGCCCGCATCTCCGTCACTTCACGGGCCGCGGCGTCTTCCATCGCTTTCTCCAATTCGGGCAGCGGCCTCCCGGCGCGGAGCAGCCCCGCCTTGAGGATGTTGGCCAGCGGCGACGGACTGCGCAGGCAGACTTCGCGGAAGCTCTCGGCCCGCGATTCGCCCTTTTGCACGAGGTCCGCCAGATCGCGCGCCAGGTCCGCCGGTGCGACGCGGCGGCGCGTCAGGTGGGCCAGGCGTTCCATCGCCGTCGCGGCGGCGACCAGCGAGATAAAGCCCAGAAAGGCCATGAAACCGATGTTCACGAGCCCGCCGGCCGCGATCATCTCCCAAAGGTTGCCCGGCGGGGCCTTCTTGGCGGTGTAGGTGAGCGGCGTCACGGGTTCGGCCGCGGCCGCATCGGCAGGCTCGGTACCGGCAGGCGACTTTTCCGGCGCCGCGGCGAGTTTTGGCGGCGCAGGCTCCTGGGCGCGGAGTTGCAAAGCCTGCCCATAGATAAGCGTCCACGCAAGGGCGGCGACCGCAAGCGCGCTTCGGAACGGAAACTGCAAATTTGAAATCGATGGCCAATGCATCACATGGCTCCTAACATAATCACGTACAAGAAACCACGGATAGCACGGATGATTTCACGGATAGCACGGATTCCAACACCCCCACTTCTTCATCGATGCTATCCGTGTTATCAGAGCTATCCGTGGTTCCGTTAGTTTCATTTTTTGCACGGGTCCAGCGTAACTTGCGGGCGGCACCTAGCCTATGCCTTCGTTTGGTTACGGCCCAAAGCGGCCTTACGCCTCGTCCTATTTCTTCAAACTTTCCACGAGCGCCATCGCGTCTTTGGCCTTGGGGTGCTGAGGAAACTTCTTGATGAGCGTTTCGAGCGATTCGATCGCTTTCTCGTTCTCTTTGAGCTCGATGAAGACGCGGCCCGCCTCGAAGTGTCCCAGCGCCTGCCACTCTTCATAAGGGTATCCGAGCGCGGCGGTGAGGAAGTGCTCGACCGCCTCCTCGAATTTCTTCTCGCGGAAGGCGCACTCGCCGATCATGAACCGGGCTTTGGCCGCCGTCTCGGTCTCGGTCTCCTTGGTGACCTGCTCGTAAACCGCCTTCGCCTGGGGCAGCTTTTCCTGGTTCTGCATCGCCCAGCCGAGACCGTAACGAGCTTCGCTGATCAGCTCGAACTTGGGAAACTGCGTGACCAGCGCCTGGTAATGCGCTTCGCTCGCCGGCCATTGCTTCAAGGCCGCTGCGCAAGCGCCCGAGCGGTACAACGCGCGCGGCAGGTACTTCTCCTGCTTCTGCTCGACCGACCTGGCGAACCACGGAAGCGCTTCGGCGAACTTGTCCTGGCGAAACAGGCACTCGCCGGCCAGGTAGGTGGCGTCCGCCAGTAGCGGTCCCTCTGGAAACGCCTGCAATTGGCTTTGGAAATCGCCGGCCGCCTCGGCGAACTTTTCGGCCTGGTAGTGCGACCAGCCGAGCTTGAACTGCAGCTTCTCCTTGAGTTCGCGCTCCTTGGCTTTCGGCAAGCCGGCCGCGTAGGCCGCCGCCGCATCGGCCCACTGCTTCGCATTCTCGTGGTACTCGCCCACCCGGAACCAACTCTCCGCCGCCAGCGGACTGTCGGCCAACGACGTGGCCAGCAGCTTCCGCGTATCGGCCGCTTCCTTCGCCTTCTTCAATTCGTCGTAGGCGAATGCCAACTCGTAATAGACGTTGTCCGCGTGAGCGTACTTGGGCGCCTCGGCCAACAATGCCGTGAGGGTGGCGACGGCCTGATCTGGCTGCTTCAGCCCCATTTGACAAAGCGCCACGGCGTAGCGAGCGTCGAGCGCGTCGTCGGAGGGTGGCTTGGCCGCCAGAAACGCCTGCAAATCGGCAATGGCGGGCTGAAACTGGCTTAGCCTCTGCTGCGCCAGCCCGCGTACGTATTTGGCGCGCGGGGCGATGTCGCTCATGGCAAACCGGTCGACCACCACCGTCAGCGCCGTCACGGCGCCGGCGTAATCCTGCTTGGCGAACTTGGCGCGGCCAACGGCGTAAGCCGCCCGCGGCGCAATCGTGCTCATGGGAAACTGCGACAACAAGGTTTCGTATTGCTTGATCGCGTCGTCGAACTTTTCCTGCTCCTGGGCGATTTCGCCCAATTGGTAGAGCGCCTCGTCGCGCAGGCGGCTCATGGGGTACGCCGACAGAAGCCGGTTCAGCTCGGCCACGGCTTCGGCCGGCCTGACCTGCGCCCGCTGGCTATCGGCCAGGACCAGCGAGACTTCGTCCGCCCGCGTCCAGTCGGGCTTCGCGCGCAGCGCGTCTTCGAGCGATGCGACGGCCAACGGCAAGCGGCCCGCGTCGCGATGGGCTCGGCCCACAAGCAGCCGGGCTTCAGCCGCCAGCGCGGGATCGACAAGCTTGGGAAAGACCGGCGTCAATTCGGCGACGACCGCATCATATTTCTTTTGCAGGTAGAGACAGAGCCCCACCCGCACGAGGCTTTGGGGCGCGTGGCGGTGCATCGGGTAGTTGGCGATCAGATCGTGATAGAGTTTTTCCGCCTCGACCGCCTGGGGCACCGCGTCGTTGGCCCCCGCCACCAGCACCAGGCTTTCCGCCGCGATGAACGTCAGCTCGGGCGCCAGGGCGTGCTTCGCGTACCTTGCGTCGGCCAAAAACGCGATGGCGTGCTTGTGCGCCTCGGCATGCTCACCCAAAGTCAGTGCGGCCAACGCAGCCATGTACGCGGCCTGCGGCGCCAACTCGTGGTCGGGGTGCTGGGCGGCGAACTGCAAGTAAAGCGGCACTGCTTCCTTGCGGCGGTCGGGCAATTCGTAGAGCACATCGATGCGGCCAAGTTGCAATTGGGGTAACAGCTTGCTTTGAGCGTAGGCTTGCACGGCCCGATCGGCCTCGACCAGCGCGGCCGGCGCTTGGTTGAGCTTGACCAGTGTTTTCGCCAGCCAGTACGAAGCTTCCGGCGCGGCCTCGGCGCCGCCGGCGGTGTTATTGCCGGCGTTTTCGTTGGCGGCGATGCCGGCGGCGAGCGCCGCTTGCGCTTCTGCGAACTTGCCCGCCTGGTAGAGAGTTTTGCCCGCCGCTGTTTGGGCCGCTTGAGTGTACGCGCTCTTGGGAAATCTCTGCGGCAGCGAAAGGAACAGCGCCGCGGCCTGGTCCAACTGCCCCTGCTCCTGCACGCATTGTGCCTGGCGAAGGAGGGCCAGGTCGGCTTGCGCGAAATCGGCGATCGCCGCAGCCTGGGCCAGCGTTTGCGCGGCCTCCGGGTATTTCTTCATCCGCAACTGGGCCAACCCCAGCCGCAGCTTGCACTCGTTGGCTTGCGGATGGACCGCGTGCGCCGTGAGGAACGCCTGAAACGTCGCCGCGGAGGCCTCGTCGAGCCCAAGATCCTGCTGGGCCGCGCCCAACGCGTAGCGGGCGTCGGGCACCAGTTCGCTTTGCGGGTAGGAGGCAATCAGCTTCTCGTAGAGCCCAACGGCGGCCGTGGCGTCGCCGGCCGCGTAGAGGCACTCCCCCTGATACAAAATCGCGCCGGCGGCCTGCTTGCTCTGCGGGAACGTGGCCGGCACGACGGCAAAGGACTCGGCGGCGATC
Source organism: Pirellulales bacterium (assembly GCA_035534975.1). GTDB lineage: Bacteria > Planctomycetota > Planctomycetia > Pirellulales > JAICIG01 > DATKSN01. Next base: position 1,804 of record DATLQY010000503.1, on the reverse strand, counting down.
TTGAATTCCTCGGGCTTCTTCGTTTTCAACGCCAAGTTGTAGAGCGCCAGCGCCAGGTTGAACTGCGAGGCGTCGCGCGAGGTGAACTGCGGGAACTTCTGCAACGCCAGGCGGAACGTGGCCGCGGCCTTGTCGAACTCGCCGGCCTGCAATTGGCAGGTGCCGAGGTAGTGGTGTGCCCGGTCGAGCCGCTCGTCCTTGGGGTAGGTGTCGATGAACTTCGACCAGCGGGCCGCGGCTTGCGGGTAGAGTTTCTTGTTCTGCAAGCCCACGGCCACGGCATAGTCGCGCGTCGCCGCCGCGTCGGGCTTGGTGTCTTCGGCCGAAACGGTTGATGATACCGCCGCCGAAATCGCCATCCATGCGGCCAACCGCTTCGCGCATACGGCCGGCGCGGCTCGGTAGTCGGATCGTGCGGCGGCGTGGGTACTCCGTCGTATGGAGCCGGACATTGGGTTTCCTTCCTGTCGACCGCGCCCATCTTCACCCGGCCACCAACATATGTCAAGTTGTTGATGATCTGTCAAAATGGCAGCGTGGAATTGCCCCACGTCTTTGGAACCTGCCGTTCACGGCTCGATGGAGACAATCGCCCCATTGGAGGCTTCATGGCTAAGCTCTTTAGCAGCTTATGGTTAAAGATGTCTGGCCCCTTTGGCGCGCCAGTTGCGTAAGCTCCTCCCACAGGCGCCACGGATGCGCATCAATGGCAGCTCCTGTGAAGGGCGAGCGGGGAGTGTAGGCACCCCCCGGTGGACCGGCGCCGTGGAAGCGCATCTAAGGCATCCCAAGCGAGCGTTTTAAGCCAAGCAAAACAATCTGTTTCATCGAGATTCCGGAGGCTAGTGAGCAAATGGCAGTCGCGACCAAGGAAAGAAAAAAAGCCAGTTCCACCCACATCAAACTGCAGCCGCTGGGCGATCGCGTGGTGCTGGAACGCGAAGAGTCCGAAACCACCACCTCGGGCGGTATCGTGTTGCCCGACAGCGCCAAGAACAAACCGGCCCGGGGGACCGTGATCTCGGTCGGCGACGGGAAAATCTGCGATGACGGCAGCCGCCGCCCACTGCAAATCAAGACCGGCGATCGCGTGCTGTTTTCATCTTACGCCGGCGATGAGTTCAAGATCGGCGACCGCGAACTGCTGCTGATGCGCGAGGAAGACATTCTAGCCGTGATCGAGTAACCGCGATCTTGCCCAGACAACCGAATTACTTTTTTGGAGAAGGATTGACATGCCAAAGACCATTGCATTCGAACAGGAAGCGCGCGAAGCGATCCGCCGCGGCGTTTCCAAGCTGGCCCGCGCGGTCAAGGTGACGCTGGGTCCCAAGGGCCGCAACGTGATCTTGCAGAAGAGCTTCGGCTCGCCCACCGTGACCAAGGACGGCGTGACCGTGGCCAAGGAGATCGACCTGGAAGACGTCTACGAGAACATGGGCGCCCGCATGGTGCGCGAGGTGGCCTCGAAGACCAGCGACGTGGCCGGCGACGGCACCACGACCGCCACGGTGATGGCCGAGGCGATCTTCAACGAGGGGCTCAAGGCCGTCGTGGCCGGCGTCAACCCCTTGCACATGAAGCAGGGGATCGAGAAGGCCGTCGAAGACATCACCGACAAACTCAAGAAGATGTCGATCTCGATCAAGAGCAAGAAGGAAATGGCCCAGGTCGGCGCGGTCGCCAGCAACAACGACCAGGAAATCGGCGACCTTCTGGCCGAAGCGATGGAAAAGGTCGGCAAGGACGGCGTGATCACCGTCGACGAAGGCAAGAGCCTGAAGACCGAGGTCGAGTGGGTCGA
>DATLQY010000502.1:0-3019 GCA_035534975.1 Pirellulales bacterium | reverse complement strand
ATCCTGTCGCCGCAAGGCCGACATAGCCTCCTATGGCAATTGCTGCAAACGCCCCCTGTGCTCGTTCGTCCGTCGCCACGGCGAAGATCACGAAGACGAGGAAGAACGTCAAGATCAGTTCCGACCAGAAAGCCGCGCTCGCGCCATTGATGTGCGGAGTCGTCGCACCGGCATCTCCCTGGTGGCCGACGATTGCGATGATCGCGAAGCCCGCAATCGCAGCGCCGATGAGCTGGGCCAGGATGTACCCGAGCGCACGCTTCGTCGTCATTCGCCCGATCGCCCGGAACGCGATCGTCACAGCGGGGTTGATGTGGCACCCGGAGATGTGGCCAACGGCAAAGATCATCGCCATCACGATGAGCCCAAACGACATCCCTACGCCGACATTGGAAACGCCACCTCCGCTGCGCACATTGACTGCCGCTGCGCCCGGGCCGACAAACACGAGCGCGAACGTGCCAAGCGCCTCCGCGATGTAAGGCGCCCAGGCCGGCCGCGGCGCGAGCATCAATCCCCTGCCGCCAGCACTTGGTACAATGGGAGCTCATTCGGAGAAAAACGATAGTCCAAAGCAACGTAAAAATACGATGCGGTGTACCTGGAGGTCAACCATGAAAGCCATTGCTGGGCTCACCACAGAAGAGGAGCGCGCGGCGGCCATCTTTCGTGCACTCGGCAACCCGGCCAGAATCCGCATCATCAGCGAGTTGGCCCGGCAGCCCGGCTGCGTCACGAGCGACCTCGTTGGGCTCCTCCCGCTCGCCCAATCCACCGTTTCGGAGCACCTCCGGGTGCTCAAGGAAGCCGGCATCGTCCGCGGCACCATCGAAGGCGACCGTTGTTACTGTCTCGACCCTGAGACCGTGCAATGGCTGACGGACTTCTGCATCCAGATCTGTGGCGAAGGAGCGTGCGCCCCGGCGGAATGCCGCTGATGGCATTGACATGGCCGGAGCGGCGGTCGATGATCTCGACGGATAGGGTCAGTTCCCGAACCGTCCCCTTCATGGGGCGCGTGTCCGAAAGGACTAGGGGCTGGCCCGTTTTCCATTTTTGCGGAGCTGCTAAGGCCAAAGGCCGAACGAGCCCTCGCGGTTTCTAAGGTACGTCCGCCGCAACCTCTCTCCATCGGCCTTCGCATTCAACGCCTGAGCTGAAATACTCGCAACGTAGTCAGCGAGTTGCAATAGATTGTTCTGGTGCGATGGCTGAATCCGGACGTCGCGGATGACCCGCACCTCGCTTGGTCTGTTGACCTCCTGTCGAAGGTAAGCTGTGAGTTGCCTTCGGAACTGCCGGTCCTTTTGGTCGTCCAGTTACAGGCAGCTTTGGTGGTGAACCCGAGGCGGCCCGCAGCTTTCTTGTTGAGCGCAAAAACGTGGGTCTGGAAGTCGCAGTCACTAATGGCGCTGAGCAATGCCTCCCGTTGTCTTCGGCTGTTTTGAGAAAAGTGAAATTCAAAACCAGAGGGGACACCGATGGAGCGTCGATGCTTGGCAATTGCATCGTCGCACCGCTGAGCTTCAGCCGGCCCCTTGAACGTGACCAACGCCACGACGAACAACTCACTCGCCCCGCGCTCCACGTTCATCCCGGGGTCGCCGGACTCATCCAGAAAAACAAGCACCCACCGCCCTCGTCGATCGTGATTGCCCAATGGCTCAGGGCAACGATACCGGGTTCTATTCACTGCATGCCACCGCAGCAATGGCAAGAGCTTGACAACCGCTCCCTCGAAATCGTAAATTGACGATGAAATTAGGAGGCACCCAATGAACCGCTCCCCCGAAGACATCCGCACCGAAGTTTCGAAGGCCTACGCCAACCGCGTCCGGCCCGTCCTGGAAGGGCTCGACACGTTCCCCGTAGCTTCAAGCTGTTGTGCCACCGACTCAGCCACCGATTCTTGTTGCGGCCCGGCTGGCGACGCCACGGCGGGCGGCGATTGCTGCGGGACCGCCGTTGACGGCGATGTCCAAATCGTGCGTATCGCGGAAATGTACGCCCAGAGCGGCATTGACGACCTCCCCGCGACTGTCACCGATGTCGCATTCGGCTGCGGCAACCCGACCGCCATCGCCGCGCTCCAACCAGGCGAGACCGTGCTCGACCTCGGGTCTGGTGGCGGCATTGATTGCTTCCTTGCCGCGAAAATGGTTGGCCGCAAAGGCCGCGTCTATGGCGTCGACATGACGCCCGAGATGATCGCCCTCGCGCGCCAGAACGCAGCAAAGGTCGGTGCCACCAACGTCGAGTTCCGGCTGGGCGAGATCGAACACCTGCCTCTCGACGCCGACTCGGTCGATGTCATCATCTCGAACTGCGTCATCAACCTCGCGCCCGACAAGGACCAGGTGTTCCGTGAGGCGTTGCGCGTGCTCCGCCCCGGCGGCCGGCTGCAGGTTTCCGATATCGTCTGGACAAGCCCCGCGCCAGACGCCATCAAGGACGACATGGAGCAGTGGGCTGGCTGCATCGCCGGTGCCCTACTCGAGTCGGACTATGTGGCAAAGATCGAGGCTGCCGGTTTCGAACGGGTGACCTCGGTCGCCGCGGGGTACCCGGGCGGCAAAGGCCTGGCCTCTGCGAACGTCGTCGCCCACAAACCCCGCTAATCAACGGCGCGGGGCACGAAGATCGCCAAAGGGAGTGGCTCGCGTCCCTCACGCGCCTTCGCGGTCTCTGCGTCCTTCGCGGTTACCGTCCCCGCTACAACTGCACCACGCCCATTGTGTGCCCGAACGGCGTTTGAATAATCGCAATCGTGGCACTGCCCGGCCGGTCGGTGCGCGGTACAACGATACGCGCACCGCGCTCGGCCGCTCGCTGCAACGCCCCATCAAGGTCGGCCACACGCACGAAAACGCTGATAAACGGCGGTGCGCCCTCTGGCAGTTGGATGATCCCGCCCGCGACCCGGATGTCGTTGATCTCGGGGTAACCCGTGTCGATGGTCGCGGCGACGCCGGGGATGCCGGGGCCAATCTTCCAATTGAAGACCTCTTCAAAGAACTTG
>DATLQY010000501.1:0-3527 GCA_035534975.1 Pirellulales bacterium | reverse complement strand
CAATAGCCGCTCGAGATCCAAACTGGCTGGAGCCGCGTGGGATCGACCCGGCCCTTGGATACCTCCCCCAGCCAGGTCGAGCTGCCTAAGGCGCCGGCATCGGCCCGGCCCTCGCCGAGCGCCCGTAAGACTTCCAGCTCGCTGGCGCCCGTATCGCCGTGTTTACCTACGTCGAGGTCGAAGCGCAAGAGGCTGAAATCGCGCTCGGGCTCGAGGCCGGCCTGTTGCATATAGTGAATCGGCAAGATCGCGGCCTGCGCCGAGTCGGCCGAGCCAAGGGCCAATCGCTTGCCGCGCAGATCGGCGAGCGACCTGATCCCGCTCTCGGACCGGACCACGAAGGACGTCGTGAATTCCACGTCCACGTCGCGCATGGCTAACGCCCGACATGCGCCTTGAGTGCGCCGATGCACCTTCACCCAGGCCAGGTTCGTGTTCCAGGCGATCTCGATCTGGCCTGCCAAAAGCGCGCGGACCTGACTGTCGTAATTCGAAAACAGCACATAGTCGATCGGCGTGGAGGACGCGAGGAAATACTCGCGCATGCCCTCCCAGATCGGGACCACCCGCGGGTCGTAGGCCACCGCACCGACCACGATTGGTTGTTTGTCCATGACAGGCTCTCAAAATAGGGGCAATTCGAGGAGACTCTTGGCGATGAATTCGTAGAGGATATCGGTGGTGGGAGCCATGACGGAAGCGGCGCGAGCGTCGCGAAAATTCCGCTCGACGTGGAGGTGGCGGCTGAAGCCGGCGCCACCGCAGGCGCGCATGGCCAGATCGGTGACCTCGAGGGCCATTTCCGCGGCCGCCGCTTTGCTTTCCAAGACCGCCAACATGGTGTCAGGGGCGGGCTGTTCCATCCGCCCGGCGACATGGGCCAGAAAAGCCTCATGCACATCGACGTGTACTTGCATGCGGGCCAACCGGGCCCGCAGATTCGGAAGTGATGCCAGGCCCTCACCGAGGTGCTCGAAACGCGACGCGAGCAGGTGCCGCCGCGTCGCGCTGGTCGCGGCCCGCGCGACGCCCAGCCAAACGGCGGCACTGCCAAGCTGAAACCATGGTAGAACCGTGTTGAGCATGCGCGAGAACCCCTCGCCTTCATCGGTCAGGCGGTCGGCTGCGGCCCGCGAGACGTCGGTAAGATGCAGCGCCGAGCTGGCGTTGCCGCGTAGCCCGAGGCCATCGAACGCCGCTCCGACCTTGAGACCAGGCGTGCCGCTTGGCACGTAATAAAGCGTGCTGGCAAGTGGCTCTCCCCGACCGGCGCTGCGCGTCGAGACGACGTAGCTATCGGCATGTCCCGCACTGGTAACCCACGACTTGTCGGCCGTGAGCCGATAGACGTCGCTCTCCAGGGTCGCCTGGCTGACGGGTGCCCAGAAATGGCTGCGGGAGCCCTTTTCGCTGAACGCCAATGTGCTGAGGTGTTTGCCGTCAGCCGCCCGGCGCAGCACCGCCTCGCGCTCAGGGAAGCCCTGCGCGGCGGCGATCACTTGGGTCGCGCAGACGTGCATCACGTAGATCATGGCGGTCGACGCGCACTGTTCGGCCAGGGTGCTCGCCACCCCGGCAAAAGTGCCTGGTCCTTCACCGGCGCCACCCAGGGAAGCGTCAATCGAAAGGCCCAGCAGGCCCGATTGCCCGAGGGCCGCGGTACTTTCTCGGGGCCAACGTGCCGTGCGATCGACGTCGTCGGCGTGGCCGGCAAGAACATCGGACGCCACTTCCCTCGCACGCGCAAGCCAGCATTCGCCGCTTGAGAGCGCCATGGTTTTTTTCCTCACTTACGGCAATTCGGCGTGTTCGTGCCCGGCACGCGTGGAAAGCGCCCGAAACACCCAAAGGCTGACTGCGTCGGAGATGAAGTGGACCGAACCGTCGGTCATGGCGAACTGAACGCCCCCCGGGTGTTGGCTGGTGAATGCATAGCGGTTCCACCACTGGTCGGGTGGGTAGTCTTGGCCGGTCACGGGGCTCTTGGCATTGGGTGGATAGGCGCAGGTGGCGATGGCATTGTCCATGTGGCACCACGAGTTTTGGTAGTCCTTGCCGCAAAGGGCCTCGCCGATCATGATCGTCGCGCTCGTGCCGTCGCGGATCGACGCAAAGCGCAGGGGATTCTTGGTCTCGAAGATCACGCCGTTGCCGTAGACGCATCCGTCGTAGGTCGTATTGGGATCGCTGTTGGCGGGGTCAGGGTTGCACCACGGGGGATCGGTGCCCCACCAGAGCGGGCTGCCGGGCGGACCACCTCCCCAGTTGTCGCCGATGTTGGACTTGTAGCAGGTGACGGCGTACGTCAGCGGGCCGAGCTTGGGATCGAGCATATCGAAATTGCTGGCGTGCGACTGGGTGCCGTTGAAGGCGTCGCCGTCGCTGGGGCACTTGAAGATCGGGATCTCCGTGGCGATCTGCGGTAGGCACTGGTTGATGTTCAGGGGTGTCACGCCGCCCAGTCCGATCGTTTGATAGAGAGCGAGTTGCTCGATCTCAGGGAGGATCTGGGCGAGCCAGCTCCAGTTCGGCGCGGTCGGGTCGTAGGTAATCATGATATTGGGGGGAAACGTGCCGCGGCGGTCATGTACGTTGTGGACGGCCAGCGCCAACTGCTTGAGGTTGTTGTCGCACTGGGCGCGGCGCCCCGCCTCGCGCGCCGCCTGGACGGCGGGCAGAAGCAACCCGACCAGAATTCCGATGATCGCAATCACGACCAGCAATTCGATCAGCGTAAATGCGCGGCGGGTGGTCCGCCGCGCCGAATCCCTCGGCTTGTTCACGTTTTGTCGAAGCATGCTCTTTTTCCTTACTCAGATGGGCGTCAATGGTACAAACCGGTCCCGCCGGGTCATTGGTTCGTCAGGCGTAAGTCGTAGGCGCCGGGGGCCGGGTTTTCAACGACTTCGATCAGCAAATCAGAGCTCTCCTCACGGCCGTATTTGGCGGGCACGACTGCGCGCGCCGTTGGGCGACGAGAACGCGCGCCATCCGCCCCGCCTTGGGCTTGCTTCGGATGCTCGACCGCGCCTTCGTGCGCGGTGACGATCACGCGGTACCATCCCGGGGGTGCTCCTTTCTTCCCTTGGGTCGAGAGTCTGTACGTCCCTTCCTGGTCGACGCCGCCCGCGGGCGAGAACGGAGTTTTGTTGCCCTTCGCTGCGTCGGGCTTGAAGAGGATCACCGTGGTCTTCACGCTCAAGGGCTGGCCGTCGAGCGTGACCTTACCACTGACCGCGTGGGTCGAGCCGACGCCCGAACGGTCGCCGCAGCCGTAGGCCGCGAGCGCCGCCAGGGCGAACCCCAGCAAAGCCGGCTCGCGGGAGTAATCGAAAACCTTGGAAGTCATACGATGATCCGAGAATCCTCATGGTGTGGCCCACGACTGTGTACGGCGCGGTGTTTTACCTTGAGAACGGGGCGCGAACCGCACCGGCAAGGGTCAGCGCTCGGTTTCAGAGCTAGTCGCTTCAAAACACTCGAAGGTGCTCGGATCGAGGGGCTGGTTGATGCACTAGATCAAGGAA
>DATLQY010000500.1:0-11042 GCA_035534975.1 Pirellulales bacterium | reverse complement strand
CATGCCGAGCGCGGGTACGCGTTGCCCCGCGGACCGACGTCGAGGGGGCAGGAGCCGCCGCCACCGGTTGGTTCGACGTAGGAACCGAGTCGCCTCAACGCCACGGCCTGGCCGAGACAGGCTATCGAGTGGGCGGTTGATTTATTTGACGCCCGTCAATTTCCGACCTATAGAAACTCTATAGGAGTTTGGGGCAGTCAAGTCAGGCTCCTCGAAGCAAATCGACAAAGGCAAACCGATCGTGAGGTCGGGACGCAAAGCCACGGGACTCGCTGTCTGAGTTCGCCGGGCCGCCGAAATTGCAACCCATGCACCCATTTCCGGGCGGTTGCGATGTCGGTTGATTCTTGCCAATTTGTTTCCCTTCTCGGCGCTGTCGCCGTGCATCCGATTCCCACCGGGAGCGGCTCGCACCTTCCGCAACCTGGGCGATCCACGTTGGATTGCCGGTGGAAGCCGCATCCGCATCTCTTTAGCAGGTGATTCATGACCAACGTAACTCGTGCGCGCCCATTCAAGAGTCGCCTGCGTTTAGCCAGGCTCGAGCGGCTGGAAAACCGCGAAGTGCTCTCCGCCGACATGGGCCTCGGGCACCTGCCGGTGACGGGAAGCGACGCAGCCGTCGTGGCCCCGACGCGCGGTGTCGAGCACTTCGAGATTTCGATCACGGGAACTCAAGTCTCGTACAGTCCGGCGGGACTTCCGACCGACATGAAAGGCACGGTCTACCTCGACACGGCGGCAGGCGCGTCCGCCGCTTCCATCGGCACCTACGACGAAACGTTGCTGCCGATATTCATGCCGGTCGGGCCCAATGGCGCGCTCGCGTTCGTGGGGGCCACAGGAATATGCACGTTCGACTTCGATTTGTCGCTCGGGAGTCCGACCACGTCGGTAACGCTCGGTTCGATCACCGCCGCCGACACCGCCCTCATCGAAGGTGCGCGACCCGACGGTACGATCCTCGTCGGCAGCAGCAGTTCGCCGATCACGGCCGCGACCGGGATCTGCCACGGCTTGACCGGCAGCTTCAACGGCCAAAGCGAAGTGGTCATGGGCGCTACGTTCTCCATGCACACCATCGTCGATTTCACGGTCACCAACCGCGGTGGAGTCGATATCGAAGAAGTGCTCAACGAATTGGTGGTCGCCAATAGCGCGTTTGGACGGAGTTACATCCCCCAGAACCAAGACCCGTCGCCGCGCGACGACATCCTTGCTTCGCACGCCGATTTGCCGGGCGCCGACGGCCTGGCACATAAATACGAGGTCATCGAGCACGTTTTTGCCTACGATTCAGACCACGGTTGGGATGATCTCGGCTGAAACTAGCGTTTGAGTAGTCGAATCGGTGGTCCGATTTTCTCCCGTCGCTCGTCCCAGCACCTATAATGAGATGGTTTGCACGATTGCTGGAGGAAAGGGATGGCCACTTCGACCGCATCGATTCCAGACGACAACATCGCCGGCTGGCGGTTCGACAACACGTACTCGCGGCTGCCGGAAGCTCTTTTCGCTCCGTCCCAGCCGGCCATAGTGCAGGCGCCACGGGTGTCGATCCTGAACCACGGGCTGGCGAACGAGCTTGGCCTCGACCTCGGCGCGATGCCGCCGGAAGCCGCCGCCGCCCTGTTCGCGGGCCAAGACTTGCCGAGCGGTTCCCGACCGATCGCACAGGCGTACTCCGGGCACCAATTCGGCGGGTTCACGATGCTCGGTGACGGCCGCGCCATCCTGTTGGGTGAACACCGGACGGCATCCGGACGGCTGGTCGATATCCAGTTGAAGGGGGCGGGGCGGACGCGGTTCTCGCGCGGCGGCGACGGCCGAGCCGCCCTCGGGCCGATGCTGCGCGAGTACGTCATCAGCGAAGCCATGTTTGCCCTCGGCATCCCCACGACACGAAGTCTCGCGGTCGTCACCACCGGCGAACCGGTCTACCGGACGAAAGTGTTGAGGGGGGCTATACTGACCCGAGTGGCCGCCAGTCACCTTCGGGTCGGGACGTTTGAGTACCTGGCGGCCCGCCGCGACGAATTGACCCTGCGGTTGTTGGTCGACTACGCGATCGACCGCCACTACCCGAAACTGGCAGACGCCGCGCGAAAGTACCTGGAGTTCTTCCGCGCGGTCATGGATCGTCAGGCCTCGCTCATCGCAAGGTGGCAACTCGTCGGGTTCATCCACGGGGTGATGAACACCGATAACATGGCGATTTCCGGGGAGACGATCGATTACGGCCCGTGTGCGTTCATGAACGCCTACCGGCCGGACACGGTCTTCAGCTCGATCGACCACGCCGGCCGCTACGCCTACGGCAATCAGCCCGCAATCGCCGAGTGGAACCTGGCCCGCTTCGCCGAGACCCTGTTGCCGCTCCTGGATTCCGACCGGGAGAAGGCGATCGCCATCGCCTCGGAGGCCCTCGGCGACTATTCCGCCCTGTTCGAGCGGTACTGGCTCGCCGGGATGCGGAAGAAGCTGGGGCTCAAGACGGAAGAGGCCGGCGACGTCGAGTTGATTCGATCGCTGCTCGACTGGATGCGGAAAGCCGGGGCCGATTTCACCAACACGTTCCGCGACCTGTCGTCGCAGGTGCCGCTGGCCGGCGACCGGTATCGGAGCCCGGAATTCCATGACTGGTATTCACGATGGCAGCTTCGACTGAGCCGTGAGGGCCAACTGAACACCTCGGCCTACGACATGATGCGAACGGTCAACCCCGCCGTCATCCCGCGGAACCACCGAGTGGAGGAAGCACTTTCCGCCGCGGAGGATCACGACGATTTGTCGGTGCTCCACCGACTGCTGGCGGCGTTGGCGTCGCCGTATCAAGCGGTGGCCGCTTCGGAACCGTACCGAGACCCGCCCCCGGACGATAGCGACTACCGAACGTTCTGCGGAACGTAGGATCCGCGGCGTCGGCGGCGAGCGGGCCGGGTGACGGAATTCTTGCAAAACCCTTGACAACCTGTAACACTTGAAAATCGTAACGTGTGGGTTCCCAGGGTCGCCGTCAAGCTGGCGGCATTCACGAAAGAGAAGGGCGTGTCCTGGCCGCAGATTTACGAAGGCAAGCGGTGGGAAACGACGCTGGGTGGATTGTACGATGTTAACTTAATCCCCTTCGTCCTTTTGATCGATGGCGACAGCGGCGAAATCCTCGGCACGTCCCAAGAGCTTCGCGGTCCGGGCTTGAGCGATTTCGTCGGCAAGGCGCTGATGAAAAAAGGTAATGCAACGAACTAGTCGACGCATCGTTCGGCGAAATTGGCCGGTGGACCGACGTCAGAACCTCGTGTGGAAGGCGTTGTCCGGTCCGCCGGGCAGCCAGTACTGACCCCCAAGATAATCCCGCAGGAAAATGCGCGTACGAACCTCCGGTCGTGTCCCGGACATCCAGGCGAACGCTGACCAGGGAGATTCGTCGCGCCAGTAGCCGAATCGATGCACCTGGGAACCTTGCCGCTCGACGAGTTCGGCCGCCCATCGCGGATCGATCATGTACATGGCGCTGATCACGATCCCGCCACACTCGCTCATTTCGCTTACGACTCGGCGCTCGAACAACTCAACCACCGGCTCCAACAGCCGGCGCGCGGTTGGTCGATCGTACCGTGCCAGAAGCAGCGCCAGCGCAGCCGCATCAGCCAACACGTCCTGTTCGTCACCGTCGAAATGTGAAATGCGAAACGAGACAGTCCGCCAAAAATAGTCCCGCGCAAGACCCGGCCCGATGGTCTCGGCAACAGGCAACAAAAGCGCCGCCGCCACCGCCGCGCTTTGTGGCCCGCGCTGCCTCGCCTCGCCCGCCGCGACCAATCGGCCCAACTCGGCAAACGCATCATCGAGCCAGTCGCGGGCTTGCACCGGGTCTGCGGCCGCGCGCGCACCGGCCATCCAGCCCAGCGCGAGGGCACGGCGGTAGGGATTGCTGACGGACGCGGCCAGCTTACGAGCACGTCGCGGATCGGTCGGCGCCATGCGAGAACAAATCCGTTCGGTCCATCGCTCACGACAATAGGGATCTCGCACCATTTCAAGCACCTCCTCGGCCTCCGCCGGCTGCCGGTTAGCGACGCGATAGGCGATCTGGCCATGAGTTTCGTCGCGATAGGCGTCCTCGGCGAGGTCTTTGATCAGCTCGAGTGCCGCGGGCAGATCGATTCGAGCCAGCACCTCGGCCACGCGTCGGCGCGGGCTGCCGGCGCTGCCCGCAAGTGGTAAAGTGCCCGCCAGAGCGCGGGCTTCTTCCAGAAGTGAAGCCGCACGCCGGGATTCACCCAGATCAAGCAACGCGTCGGCCGAGCACTCCAGCCAAAGGGCACGTCCCCCGGGATCGTCGGCTAGCGCTAAATGCAGCACAGCGTTCTCTAAAAGGTCTCGTCTCCGCTCAGCGGACAAAGGCGATGTCACTGCCAACAAGATCGTTGCTTCCAGACGGCGAGAAACGTTTTCGATCGACTCAACCAGCGCCGCGGCCTCGTTGAAATCGTCGTAGATCAATGACTTGGCGGCCCAGGTGCGTAGTGCATCCTTTTCATGACCGACCAAATCAGGAATGACGCCGCGGTCGAGCCGGTCCAACGCGTCGCCGGGGTCGAGCCTGGCCCAATCCCTAAGCGCCGAATAGCGCTCATTTCGATTGCCCGACTCCAACGCCCGATCGACAAAAGGCCGCACCACGCGGCGCGCCAACGCCAATTCTTCTTCGTGCGCCAGCACCGCATCGCGATCGGTCTGCGGCGGGGCAACGGCCTGGTCATGGTGAGCGAGCACAATCTCGGTTGGGGCGGATTGGGCAGCGGCCTGGCCAAAGAAGCGATAGCCATCGCACTCGGCAAAGACGAAAGCCGGACCTTGAACAACGCCCGAAAGTGTGAACCCTCCATCATCGCCTGACACAGTCTCCGTCGGCTCGACACCGTCGCCCGATTGAAAGACGCGCACGCCGGCCAGTGGACGACCGTCGTGATCCACGACATGGCCCTCGATCGTGCGCAAGCGTCGCAATTGCAACTCGGACAATTCTGCCACAGTTCCTGGGCCCGGCTGAAGCCATGCGCTGCTGGCCGGCAAATAGCCGTCAGCGCGTACCGTCACGCGGTATTCGCCGCCGCGGCCGACGGGACGAGGCGTTTCGAACCGTCCCTCGTTGTTGGTGACCAATTCTCGATGACCAGTAAACAGCACCGGAGCCTCGCCAATAACGACGTCGTCGTCGCGCCATTGGGTCCAAACCTCGACTCGCGCGCCTTCAATCGGCTGCCCGGTGAGGTCGACCACGCGGCCCGACAGCGAGACGCTGCCTTTGCGCGAAAGCCGCAGTTCCACCGGAGCGTCGCGCTGAGGAGGCAAGCTCGTTAAAGTCTCGGTCACCAGCCCGCCGCCTGCGGCCCAAAATCGCGGTCTTCGGTTCGCCAGCCATGGATCGAGAATGGAATCAATTCCGTCGAAGGAAAACTCGCCGTGATCATCGCTTCGAGTAACGAGCCATTTGGGCCCGCGCACAAATCCTTCCCGCCACGTTTCCAAGACGTACCAACCCACCTGCACCTCGGCTTCAGTCACGGGTTTGCCGTCATTATCAACGACGCGCCCTTTCACGGTTTGACCGCGGCGCAGCTCGACCGGCGGCAAATTCGCCTCCGTCGCGCCGGGAGGCATTTCGAAGGGAACGTGAAACGCCCGCAAAGGTTTGACCAGCGGCGAAGGCGCCTCGAGAACCTGACCGGTAATGGTGCCCGGCGGAAGGCGGCACTCGTAACGGCCGTCGGCATTCGACCGGGCGCGCGCCTCGATTCGACCGTTCGACAGCAGCACCACCGCGCCGGCGACCGGCCGCCCGGTCTCGTGTTCGCGGACCATCCCGCGCACGACGAGGGTGTCGGTAGCCGTCGCGTCCAACGTCGCGCAAACAACGATTGGGAATAAAGCAAGCAGTCGTCGCATCTTTTGGCTGCGCGGCAAACAGGTCAATACTCGACGTAGAACTCGTTGTCGGGCATGTCGGGCACCCAGTGGTTAAGCCACATTTCCACGTAGTCGCGGATGATTCTCTCCGGAGGGCGGGCCAGCGTCCAGGCAAGTCGCTGGCGGAGGTTGTTCAGCCGATCGTCCGAATCGGCAACGCCGGCGGCAAGCTCGTCGAACAACTCGAGGGCCCAATGCGGGTCGATGGCGACGGCGGCGCAGAAAAGCAAGTCACCGCTGTCCGGAGGAGCGGGCAGCGCGTCCAAGCCGCCCGCCCGCGCGCGGGCAACGAGCGGTTCCAGAAGCCACCGCGCAACGCACCGGTCGTGACGCGCCACGAGCAGTGTCAAGACACTCGTCGACTCCTCGACTTCATGTTCGCGCCGCGCGGAATGCGCTCGCCGGAATGAAAGCGTCCGCCACAACCTTTCCTGCACGAGGCGTGCGTCAATCAGCTCGGCCACCGGCAGCAGAGCGGCGGCCACGCCGGCTGCCGGCTGAGGCCCGCCGATCCGTTCTTCGCCGGCTTCGACAACGCGCGCCAGTTCAGCGAACGCTTCGTCGAGCCAGCCCTGGGCCCGGCGTTTGTCGGAACCGCTCCAGGCCTTGGCCATCAGCCCCAACGCATAGGCACGCAGATACGGGTTGGCGATTTGATCGGCAATGCGGCGGGCGCGCTCCGGGTCGGCTCCGGCCATGCGATAGCAAACGCGAATGGCCCAGGAACCGCGGCGGAATTCGTCGCGCACCATGCCCAGCACGCGCTCCGACTCCGCCGGCCGCGCCTGGGCGATGCGCGACGCGATCTTGCCGTGGGTGCCGTCGAACACCTTGTCTTCCTCCAAGTCCCGCGCTAATTCCAAGGCGGCCGGCAGGTCCACGCGTGCCAGTGCCTGGGCCACGTACCCGCGTGCATCGCCACCATTGCCGGCCCGCGGAAGCGTCGCGGCGATCGAGCGCGCTTCTTCGAGCAAGCCTTTCGCACGGTCGGTCTCGCCCAAGTCCAAGAGCCCGTCGCTCACGCAATAGATCCAGGTCGCACGAAGCCCTGCGTCTTGGGTCGCGACCATCAGCAACTGGGCCTGGTCGAGCAGCTCGCGCTTTTGCCGTTGCTGCGATGGTTCCACCAGGCCGGCCAAGTCGATGTAAGCCCGGAACCGACTGTCCGGATCGTGGATCGATTCGGCAACCGCCATTGCCTCGTCGGGGCTTTCGCGGAACAATCGACTGGCGGTACGGCGCCGCTGGTAGTCGTAGGCATCTTGATCGGCGCCGCGCACGGCCTGGGCGTCGATTTTCTCCAGCGCCGCCGCAGGGTCGACGCTGACTAGTGTGGCGAGTGCCAACAGGGCCACGTCGGCGTCGCCGGAGGCGAATGCGCGTTCAACGTAGGGCCCCAGCAACCGGCGGGCCAGCGCCAGTTTTTCGTCGGTCGAACAGACGGCGGGCTGCGATGCTGGCTCGGGGGGCAGCTCATCGGCGCGGCTGAGCGTGATTTCAATCTCATTCGCGCCGGCGCCGAGCCGTTCGCCCTGGAAGCAAAAATCTGCTTTCTCAGCGAAGATGAACCCGGCGTCCTCACTTACGCCGGGCAGCACGAACCGGCCTTGGTCGTCCGTACGGGTTTGGGTGCGTTCGACGCCATCGCCCGACTGGAATACGTTGGCCCCGGCCACCGGCCGCTCGTTACGATCGACGACCCGCCCCGTAACGGTGCATAGTCGCGCCAAACGCAGTTCGGCGAAGCGCGCTTCGTGGGCCGTTTCCGGCCTGGTCAACGCGGTGCGGTCCGGGACGAAGCCCGCCGCTCGTGCCACGGCACGGTACTGACCACCGCGCGCCAGCCGGGGGAGCGTGCGAAAATGTCCTTCGGCGTCGGTGACCAACTCGACCGAACCGTTGAACACCAGCGGAGTCTGAATGACGAAGCCGAAAGGGGTTTTCCATTGCGACCAGATTTCGACCACGGCACCCGGCAAGGGACGGCCCGCCCGGTCGCGTACTCGGCCGCCGAGCGCGACGCCTTTGCCGGCCGAGATTCGTAGCGTGATGGGTTCCTCACCCAATGGCGGGACATCGATTGCTCCCTCGGTCGATCGGTCGCCTAACGCGGCGGAAAGGCGTATCTCACTGTCGAGGATTCGTCCGCCGGAGAGCTTGAAGTTGGGATGCGTCCCTTCGAGCACGAACCCGCCCTGCGCGTCAGTCGTGGTTGCGGCCCACGTGGGACCACGCACGCCGCTTTCCAACCACGGCTCGTAGATCACCCGCCAGGCGGCCTGCACATCGACCCCGGCGACGCCCTGGCCGCTCTCGTCCACGACCGTGCCGCGCACGCGCCGGCCGCGGACCAGCTCGATGGGAGGCAGCGTTTGTTCCGTGGCTTCCGGCGTGACGACGACAGGGGCGCGAAAGGCGCGCATCGGTTTGACGAATTCCGCGGGGCCGTCGCTGATTTCTCCCGAAATCAGGCCTGGCGATAGCAGGCATTCGTAACGTCCCTGCTCATCGGTGATTGCCCGCGCTTGCGTCCGGCCGTTGGAAAGCCGCAGCGCGACGCCGGCGATCGGCTGTTGGCCCTCGGACGTGCGCACGACTCCGGAGAGTCGGACCTCCGGCTCGTGCGCGGAGGCGGACTGTGCCAATACGAGCCAGACGAGTGCGGCTTGAACCATGACACGATGAAGGATGAAGGATGAAGGATGAAGGATGAAGAATCTCGAGGCTGGGATGGTGGCTGCCCTGCCCCGCCTGGAGGAACGGCCGGGGCATCGCTTAGGCTCTGCCACCAGCCACCACCATCTCGTGACAATATGCCTCATGGTTGGCCACGTGAAATCTCTACCTGCCACTTTCTCCTGTTCCCATCCCCGTATCCCCTCCTCATCCCCGAATCCCCCTTAAAATGAGGTTTCCATCCGTGAAGCTTTCGAGTTTTCTCCGGAGTGGCCCAAGGCCGCGTTACGGGCTTACATCCAAGGGCCGTTGGTCGCGCATGACGCCCGCCAAGGGTCCGCTGTCGAATTCGACGGCGACATACATGCGGCCGGCGGGCTGGTCCTTTGGCACTCGAACCGAGTGCCCGCAGAACGTGCCTCAGGCAAAGCCCGACTGCCAGGCCGACACTTCCGAGCCGTTGCCGGCGACCAGCGCCAACCTGGCGCCGCTTCCCTCGCTGCCGCGTCCGCTGTCGTGAGTGCCGCGAAAGCAGGCGTTGATCAACAGGCCGTCGCCTGTTACCAGCCGCGGCTGCACGCTGATCTGCTCGCCCGGCTTGCAGGTGGCCGCGGTCTCAGCGCCGCAGGCCGTGAGCACCAGTCCGGCCAATGGGTCGAGCGGCAACACCAAGTCTTTTTCCAGGTTGTACCAGTGATGATCGCTCGGCGTCCCGCCATCGGAAAAGACGAAATTCCAGCGTGGTCCGCCGGCCGGATCGTCAAGCGCGACGGTCAAAGCGCTCACGCGGTACTCACCCCGGGGCACGACGACTTCTGCCTGGGCGCCGCGCAGTCCGACGGCCGAACCGTCGCGGCCCACCAACGTGACTGCCAACTCGACGACCCGGCCGGCGACGCCGGCTTGCGACGGCTTGCCCTCGGGAGTGGGCTGCTGAACGGCCAACTTAATCGTGCCGGTGCCTTCGAGCAAATCCAGCGCCAGGAGGGTGCCCAACTCGTCGGAACGAACGGCGTAACGCGTTCCGTCGAGGGCCAGGATCGGGGCGTGCAGGAACTGCTCGCTCGCCGCTTCCCAACGGCCGTCGCAGTCGGCGTCGAGCCAAAAGCGGTCCTGGGCATCGGTGAAGAAACCGTTGCCGTCGCCGTCCATGCGGCGGACCGCCACCTTGCGGCCGCCGATCTCGACCTCGCCTTCCAAGAAGCCGGCGGCGGCGTAGCTCAGCGTGCGGCCGGTCGTGCCGAGGCGAAAGATCACCTGCCGCCGGACGGTCCGCACGATTTCTCCCTCGACGATTTCGACGTCGAGCGGCACGCGCCACACGCGATCCTCGCCCGCCACGCGCTCCTTGGGCTCGATCGAGCGGCTTCGGTTGGCGTCGACGTAGAGATCGACTTCGCCGGGCGACACGCGGTCGAGGACGATCGCCACACGTTTCGAGCCGGGGCTGCCGAAACGGATTTGGGCGTAGCGCCGCTCGCCGCCACGGTACTCCGCCAGTTCCTTCAAATCGTCGGGTTTTTCGCTCGCCAGTGGAATCGCCCGTAGCGGCGGGTGCTCGTGTTCCGCGCCCGGTTCCGGCATGACGTACCGCCAGGCGTCGCCGGCCGGCAGGGGGTCGGTCGCAACGAAGAAGAAGATCCATGCCACCGCAGTCAGTGCAAATCGGTATTTCATGACGTTGCGTTGATCGCTCCCACGTCAGGTCGAACCCGGGGATGCGCCCGTAGCCAGACACACGCCAATACAGTTTACCACGCGCACCCAAGAGTCGCTACAATAACATGCCACCGGCTTGCCCGGTGGTCTGTGACGCTGGCAGCTACCCAAGACGGTCGCCATTCCTGTTTTCGAACCCCGATTGCCCTGCCGCTGCCTTTGGCAGCGGCAGGGCAATCGGGTGGGAGGGGAGTTGGCCCGCGTATCGTAGCTGCCAGCGTGAGTTCGGGGCGCCCGCGCAGTGGGTCGCGGGCAAGCCGGTGGCATCATTTGATCGATCCTAGCCTTTAAGCGGGCCGTTGAAAAACCAACGCTGCCGATCTCCAGGAGAAGTCATGATTTCACGAAGATGCTTCATGAACGCCGTGGGCGCGGGGCTCGTGGGGGCGACGTGCGTGGGAGCCGAGCCACCGCGCACGGCGCGGCGAAAGAAGCTGGCGATCGTCACCACCGAATGGAGTTACAAAACACACGCGTGGCACATGGGAGAGCGATTTCTCGTGGGCTATCCCGTCAAGGGCGAGTGGCACCGACCGCCGCTCGACGTGGTGTCGGCCTACGTGGACCAGACGCCAAAAAACGATTTGAGCCGGCAGCGGGCGGAAGAGTTCGATTTCAAGATCTATCCGACCATTGCCCAGGCGCTGCGCTGTGGAGGCGACGCCCTGGCGGTC
>DATLQY010000499.1:0-16908 GCA_035534975.1 Pirellulales bacterium | reverse complement strand
AGACCACGGCGTCCGACGTGCCGACGCCGAGATCGGTAATCCCCTCGCCGCTGAAGAGAAAGAACATTTCACGCTTTCTCCGTCGTCACGTCGGCGATCTCGGCTGCAAGCTCGGTCAGATTGGTGTCGACGAACGCCTCTCCCGGCCCCATGACGGCCAGCTTCTTTTTCAGGGACGGGATGGAAAAAAAATGAATTGACTTAGTATGGCCCTCCTCAGTCTTGTAGAGGTAAATGACTCCCTGTTCTGCAATCTTGTCATCCAGGTAGTTGAGAATCATGGGGCTGTGCGTCGTCACCATGACTTGCTGTACCGTGGCAATCAAGGCGTCAAGAACGAACTCGACGACTTCGGGATTGATCCCGTTTTCGATCTCGTCGAACAGCAAGAAAGGGTGTTCTGATTGAAGCTCGGCCAAAATTGCGATCATCCGCAGCATTCCGTCGTTGACGTGGCGCGCCTCGGTCGTCATCGTGGCGACGAATCCGGGCGGCTCCCCTGGGTATGCCTCGATGATCTCCAGTTGTTTCCAACCGGACCTGAGCGATTTGGCGTGAAGACCGCAAAGTCGAGGGTACACGGTTTCCAGCCGCTTTAGCAACTGCCTCAGATTCCGGCCTCCGAGCTCGTGCAGAAATGCCGACAGTTTTTGACCCCCCAGGCCGAGAGAACCCGCGGATTCGCGTGTGCGCTGCCGCAAATAATGCGGCGAGAGCATGTCAAGCGAGTCAATACCCGCGACGAATCGACGGAACTCCATCAATTCTTCGGCAACTCGCTTATCTTGAAGTTGCGAAAGGATGGAACCCTGGTATTTGAAGGGGATATTGGATTTCGTGGTGTCGTCATCGAGGCCCATGGACGTCCCATTACGCCCCATCGAGAGGTTGCCTTCGGCAACCTGGAGGCGAGCACCCGCGACTTCGATTGCCTCGCTTGTGCAGCGCAACTGCCGTGGATTGAACGTGCCGCGCCACCGTCCTGGGATATTGGGGTGTTCCGTATCGAAATGGACATCGAACTCGATGTTCCTTCTCGTCGTCAACATCGACTTGAGTTCGCCGGCCTTCCATCCCCGAACCTCGAGCCACTCGTCCAACTTGCCTCGCATCTGCTGCGCCAGAAAGTCGATGAACTGAAGGACGGTCGATTTGCCCGAACCGTTCAATCCGATCAGGCAGGTAAACTTGGCAAGATCGAGATCGAAGTCCACTAGCGACTTGAAATTCTCGACGTGGATGGATGTGATTCTCATAGGCGATACCGATTTTCGATCAGACGACATAAACTAGCCAGGGGGTAGCCCGCAGGACGACGCGCACATTGAATGTCGTTCAGCCCCGAAGAGGGCACAGAGCGCGTTCGATCGGCTTCGCTTTCGCCCCTTCGGGGCTTTACGGCGGGGAAACACGCGCCCTTCCTGGGGCTTACGCCCCAGGCTAGACTCTGTCGCCGCGTCGCGGCTGCCGTCGCGAACCAGCTTCCACAGGTCGGGCCCCATCGTTTCCAACCGAGCACGGATGAGCTTCGTCAGACGACTCGCCGTGGCAGGGCTGCGCGCCTGGAGGACGTTCCGCTTCAGGATGGCGTCTTTCCAGCCTGCGGCGTCGACCTTCCGCAGCAGCAAATCGGCAATGATCCTGCTTTCCGGCAATTTCAAGGCTCCAGCCGTGATGTCGGCCTTATACCGCATTTCCGCAAGGTGCGTCATCGTGACAGTTTTCTCCTGGGGTCGCCCGCGTGGCACCGAGTCGAACAATGCACCGTTTCGAGCCGGTTGGAGGTCGCCTGCGCAATGCAAGCATCCTACGAATTCGGGGGGCGGGTAGCAATCAGAAGGCACGACCAATGCAGTTCGTTCATCGACTTCGAGAGCTTCGCCAGAAAAAGGGCCGGAGCCTACGCCGCCTCATTTGGTGACGACAAAACTAGCAGGCCGATCGAGGCGTGCTTTCCACCCACAAGGTGGGTAAAAAACATGAAAAAAACTTTCGGCTTTCGGCGATCGTTGACTCACGGCGGCGCGCATGCTCCGAATCCTGGCTCGATCCGCCGGTTCTAACTGGCATCAGTTAAACGGTTTGCGATGGCGAAGGCCATCCACAGCGGCGCGGCAATTGCCGACGAACTGTTGCTTGCAATTCCAAGCCAAACAGGGTGTAGAAAGAAGCATGGTCATACATTCGGAATGAGAGGCCACTAAGGGCAACGGACAAGGAAGCATGAACCACAGATGACGCGGATTCACGCAGATGCTTGTTCGGAATCGGCGTCAAATCGGCGTCATCCGCGGTTACACCCTTCATTTATCTCATATATCAGTAATAACATAAATATGTTCTACATATGCTATTGACTGACAAGTATCCGTTCGTATACTTAGCTATGGGCCGCACACGATCGGCCCAACTTCCGATAAATCGGGGTTTCGCCATGAGCTCAACACTCACCATTGGTACCGCCATGATCAACGAAAACGACATCGACGAGATGATTTCGGAATTCCACGAGCTCCTGGACGCGGAACAAGAACGCGATCCCAATTTCGGTTGGGACACGTCGAAACAGAGGGAAGAACCAACCGCCGAGCCGCGGGCACTGCCCACCGCGCCGCAAATACGGCCCCTCGCCGAAGTCGAAGGGAGGCCCATCTCGTGGCTCTGGCCGGGCCACCTGGCGCTGGGCCGGCTGACCGTCGTGGCGGGCGAGCCCGGCGCCGGCGCCAGCCTTCTGCTGCTGGAGGTCGCCAGCCGTGTCTCACGCGGCAGGTCGTTTCCACCCCGGGCCTTTCCAGGCGCTGAACACGACGTGAGCGACGCTCCACGCGAGGCGGCCGAGGTGTTGCTGATCACGCACCAAGACCTGGCGGAAGTCGTGAAGCCGCGGCTGGCGGCCCTCGGCGCCGATACGAAAATGTTCCACGTCATGGGCGACGTGCCCGACGTCACGTTCATCGAAGAAACTCCCTGCGTGCGCCCGTTCCGGGCCTACAGCGACCTGGCCCATCTCGATTCGTTCCTCGCGTCCACACCCAGCGTCAAGCTGGTGGTGATCGACCCGCTGGACCTCTACCTCGAGCAGGGCAATCGCAGCTTCCCGTCGAAGACGTTGCGCGAGCTGGGCGAGCTGGCCGCCCGGCGTGGCGTGGCGATCGTGGCGGCGGCCCGCGCCCCCGAGGTGCCGGGCGCCGTCAACCTGCGCCGCTGGCTCGACAAGTTGAGCGGCGTCGCTGAGTTGGCCCTGCTGTTCGCCGTGGTGCGCGATCGCCGCCGGCCTTGCCGCAGGTATCTGGCGGCCGCCAAGAACACCTTGGCCGACATGGACGACGCCCTGTCGTTCGAGACGCCCGAGGGTCGGGTGGCCTGGGGGCGGCGCCGCGTGAGCGCGGCGGTGTGCTGGGCCACGGCCGCGCGGCTCGACCAGGAAGACGCGGCGCGCTGGCTACGCGACGAGCTGGGCCTGGGTCCCAAGACGGCGAAGGAGCTGCGCGCGGCGGCGGACGAGGCAGGCATTCCCTGGCACGTGGTGTACCGCGCCAAGGGAATCGCCGGCGCCGATTGCGGCCGCGTGGGCGGCGGCGCGGGCAGCTATTTCGTGTGGAGCCTTTTCGACCCGCTGGAAGAGGCGGAAGAGTCGCAGGAAAGCGCGGAGCTTGGAACGCGGAGCGCGGAGCGGAGGGAGCCGACCGAAGCGTCCGAAAACGAGATTGGAAACTCGCGAGAAAGTGCGAAATCGTCGATAGAAAACACGAAAACGGGAGGAGAGAGCGCGGAGCCGACCCGCTTCGCGGGTGCCCACATGCGGAGCGCGGAGCGGATTGCAGATGTGGTCCCGACCGCGACGGAGCACCCAAAGACCGAGGTTGAATACGCACAAGAACGTGCGAAATCGTCGATAGAAAACACGAAACGTGGGGTCGCGCGCGGCGCTCGACCGCGACAACCTCTTCCTCTTCGGCGCCCACGCGCGGAGGCCGAGGGTGAACCGGCGATGGCTCAGTTTTCGGACCCCACCACGGACACGGAATCATGCGGACAGTTGCGGACAGTTGGCTGGAGGGCAACTGTCCGCAGGCTGAACTGACGCAAGTCGATGTGGCAGCATCGTTTCTGACGGGAGCACATCGGATGCGGACAGTGCGGACAGTTGTGTCCCCCCTACTTTCGAAAACGTCGAGAGCTTCCAGCGAAACCTCGTCGCGAGGGTTGCCAGCGCCGGTTGGCGCGCAGTTCCAAGCCAGGCCGCTGGGTATCGTTGAGGAAGCTGAAAGCGGTGGCGAGAAAGGACGGGCGGGGGCCAATGCAAGAAAAAGCCTCGAATTCACCATAGAAAACAAAAAAACGTCACAGGCCGGGCCGGAGCGCGACAGTGCTGGCGAAGGCAGTGCGTGCGATGACGGTGCTGGCAATGGCAGGGCCGGCCAGGAGACTGCCGGCCGAAAAATGACCGGCCGCGACGATATCGGACGTGGCGAATGGCGCGCCGAAGCGCCTTTGATGGATCCGCCTGGCACGTTGCAGCGGGAATCGCAGCGTGACACGCGCCTCGAGACGGAAAACCCAGGAGGCAGGAATCAGGATCGGGCCTCCGAGCGCCGGAGTAGCCCGGCGGATTACCTCCACCCAATGTTCGAAAAGTCGATCGCGGATAAACAAGGATCAACGCGGGGGATTCTGGCCACAGAGCACACAGAGGACATCGAGATGGAAGAGCGATAACGTCAACCGTTTCTCTCTGTGGTCTCGGTGCCCTCTGTGGCTGCAACATCCTCGTGAAGCTCTCCGAGAAGCACGGAATTTCCAGCTATGGTTGCGGCTGAAAGCCGCGCCAGGTTCATCCGGGGCATCGCTAAGGCTCTGCCGCCGGCCACCGTGAATGTCTCATTCTTGGCCGAGTGAAGCATAGTGACGCCTTGTTCGCCTCGGTGAGCTCGTTCTTTGGCAATTTGGTTAACGATTCAAGACGGCGCGTCCGGGGGTCCGGCCCGCTCGCCGTTGGCGCAAGCTCCGCGCCAACGGCGGGCCGCCGGAGCCGGGACCCCGCCGACGATGGACCGGCTCACGTTCGTGTCGCCGCCGCCTGCCCCACGGCATGGTGGGTGGTGTAGAGCCGCTAACGATGCCCCAGTCGCTTTCTAGCCGGGGCATCGCTTACCGCGCCTGGCGGCGCTCGGTTGTGACGGGGCCGCGGAGCGGCCGAAGATGTGTTCGGGGCACACGCACAGCGGGTCGGCAGAGCGTGGGAACAAGGAAAGATGCCGGGGATCTAGGGCATTGCGCATGTCAAGGTGTCTTGACGCTTCCCCGCTCCGGTTGTCGTTTGCCCGGCAGCCGCGTAGACTAGGGGTAGCACCAGGCACGTTACGTTTCTCCGATCGCCATGCCTTCCAACGATCCCGCCGAAGATGAGCTGTACCAGGAGCGAATCCTGGATCATTACGAGGATCCGTACCACCGCGGCCGCGCTCCTCACGCAACGCACTCGCACGAGGACGATAATCCGCTTTGCGGCGACGTGGTCCACATCGATTTGGCGATTGACCCGGCGGGCAATGTCAAGGAAGCGTTTTTCGAGGGGGACGGTTGTTGCATCAGCCAGGCCGCGGCCTCGCTCTTGATCGAGCGGATCGATGGCCGCACGGTCGACGAGATCAAGCGGTTCACCGCTGAAGACATGCTCGCGCTTTTCGGGGCAAAGCTCACTCCTAATCGCCAGAAGTGCTGCCTGCTGTCGTGGCGCGTGTTGCAGTCGGCGATTTACTCGCCCGTGGCCGCCCAAAGGACAAACCCATGAGCACCGTCGCACCCGTGTTGCCGCTCGATCCCGATACGCTACGAGGCGATTTTCCGATTTTGTCGACCGTCTTGCACGGCACGAAGCCGCTGGTCTATCTCGACAATGCCGCCACGACGCAGCGACCAAGGCAGGTGATCCAGGCGCTGGTCGACGTCTACGAACGGCAATACGCCAACGTCCACCGCGGAATCCATTGGCTCAGCGACCAGAGCACCGACCTTTACGAGGAAGCCCGCGAAAAGGCCCGCGTTTTCATTAACGCGCGTCAGCGCGAGGAAGTCCTTTTTACCTACGGCACGACCGAGGGGATCAACCTGGTGGCCCGCAGTTGGGGCGATGCCAATGTCGGCGCCGGCGACGAAATCGTGCTCTCCGAGATGGAGCACCACTCGAACCTGATCCCCTGGCAGCAGCTCAAAGAGCGGACCGGGGCCGTGCTCAAGCACATTCCGATCACCGACGACGGCCTGCTGCGCATGGACCTGCTGCCGAACTTGCTGACCGAACGGACGAAACTGGTGGCCGTGGCCGCGGTGTCGAACGTGCTCGGCACGATCAACCCGGTGAAAGAGATCGCCCGCCAAGCCCACTCGGCGGGGGCCGTGGTGCTGGTCGACGCGGCGCAAAGCGCTCCGCACCAGTCGATCGACGTGCAAGATCTCGACATCGATTTCCTGGCGTTCAGCGGCCATAAACTGCTGGGACCCTCCGGCGTGGGAATCCTCTACGGCCGCCGCGAGTTGCTGGATGCGATGCCGCCGTTTCTGGGCGGCGGCAGCATGATTCGCCGCGTCAAGCTCGACAGCTTCGAGCCGGCCGACTTGCCCGCCAAGTTCGAAGCCGGTACGCCCCCGATCGTGCCGGCCATCGGGCTTGGGGCCGCGTTCGACTACTTGAACCACCTCGGCCTGGACGCGATTCACGAGCACGAGAAGCTCCTGACCGCACGTGCCCACGAGGTGCTCTCGGCGGTCGGCGGAGTGCGGTTTCTCGGTCCGGCGCCCGAGAAAAAAGGGGGCATCGTCAGCTTCACGATGGAAGGGGTGCATGCCCACGACATTGCACAACTCCTCGATCGGCAAGGGATCGCGATCCGCGCCGGCCACCATTGCACCATGCCCTTGCACAAACGGCTGGGGATCACCGCCAGCGCTCGGGCCAGCTTTTACTTCTACAACACGCTGGCCGAGGTTGAATTGTTGGGCGAAGGGCTCGATGGTGCCAAGCGGTTGTTCCGGCGGAAGTGATGATTTGACTTTGGCGCGGCCATTTGCTCCAAATGCCGATGGCTATTCGCAACCTGGGAACCCCACCCGATGAGGTCGGCCATGCAAGAGTTGATGCTGTTAAAGCAAATGGTCGGTTCCGAGGGGTGGCTTCACGTGGCGTTCCTGGCGGGCATGTTCGCGATCCTGATATTCCGCCGGGAAAGCATCGCGATTCCGGGGCTATTCAAGCTGTCGATCTTGTTCTTCGCCGCCTCGCTCGTGCTGCCTTCCCTGATCGTTCCGTTCGTCGGCGTGATGGGCGGCGGCGGCAATGTCTTCGGAGGTGGTTTTGGAGGTCCGAATAGCGAGGCCGGCTTCGTCGTGAGTCTGGTGTACAGCGGCGCCGGGCCGTCGCTCTTCGCGCTCAGCCTGATGTGCGGCGTGTTTGCGCTCTTCCCACGCAAGCTCCCGGCGCCGCGCGCCGCGAGTGTGCCAACCAAGCACCCGCTGGATTAAGGGCATTCCCACGCGATTGCCCTGCCGCTGCCAAAGGCAGCGGCAGGGCAATCGTGGTTTGAAAAACAGGAATGGCGGCAGCCTTGGGTAGCTGCCAGCGTCACAGACCACCGGGCAAGCCGGTGGCATGTAATGTCCCACTTTGCGGAAAGCCGCCTTAGGCTTTTGGCGGGTCATTGTATTTTTTTCCCGTGGCCCGTTTCTTCTGGAAGAACCGCGTGAGGATATCCGCGCAAGGGCCGGCCAAAACACCGCTGACGGCCTGGCAGCGATGGTTGAGCCGCGGGTCGGCCAGCAATTGGTACAACGTTTGCACGGCGCCCGCCTTGGCATCGGCCGCGCCGTAGACGAGCCAGGGAATGCGGGCTTGCAAGATCGCCCCGGCGCACATGGGGCACGGTTCGAGCGTCACGTAGAGCGTGCAATCGTCGAGCCGCCAACTGCCCAGCGATTCGGCCGCCTGGGTGATGGCGATCATCTCGGCGTGGGCCGTCGGGTCGCGCAGTTGCTCGCGCTGGTTGTGGGCCGAGGCGATGATTCGTTCTCCGTGAACGATCACCGCTCCAACCGGCACCTCGTCTTCGTCGAAAGCTTGTTGGGCCTCTTCGAGCGCGCGCCGGAGAAACGATTCATGCACGTGAGCTTCCTTGACAAGGACTAGGATGAAGGTTGAGCTTGAGGCGAAATCCCGACTTGTCGGGGATGAAGGATGAAATCTTACCGCGGGGAGACGGACCGGGAAAGCTAGATGGAAACGTTCGACGCCCGGCGGACGACCAGGTAGACTATACTTCACGCGGCCATCCATGCCAAAACTGGGACGAACGAGGAGATTGCGATGGGCCTGTTGGGAATCACGATTGGCGCTGGAGTGATCCTGCTAGCGGCTTATTTCACCTATGGCCATTGGCTGGTGGGCAAGCTCGAGCTGCGCGACGACGTGCCGACGCCGGCCTGTACGGTGAACGACGGGGAGGACTTCGTTCCCACGCCCGCGCCGTACTTGTTTTCGCAGCACTTTTCGGCCATTGCCGCGGCCGGGCCGATCGTCGGGCCGATCCTGGCAGGGCTGATGTTCGGCTGGGTGCCGGCCTTGATATGGATCCTGGTGGGGAGCATTTTCATCGGCGGCGTCCACGACCTGACCTCGCTCGTGGCCAGCGTGCGGCACAATGCCCGCAGCATTCCCGATATCGTCCGTGAGCACATGAGCCGCCGTGCTTACTTGCTCTTTTTGTCGTTCGTCTGGATCGCGTTGGTGTACATCATCGTCGCTTTCACCGATATCACGGCAGGCACATTTGCGCCCCAACCCCCCAATGCGCTGCGCGCAGGCGCCTCGGCGCAGCAACGACACAATTACGAGCAAGCCCTGGAACATTTTGAGGAGAACCGTGAGCGTGGCCCGGAGGTCGCTAGCTCGTCGATGATCTATTTGTTGTTGGCCGTGGCGCTGGGGCTGGTGCTGCGTTACACGAAGCTCTCGCTTACTTGGGCCACCGTAATCTTCATGCCGCTGGTGCTGGTGTCGATCGTGGCGGGCAGGTTTCTCCCGTTGGCGGTTCCCGATTGGCTCTGGTACGACGGCAACGCCGCCAAGTCGTGGGATATATTGCTCCTGGTCTATTGCGGCGTGGCGTCGGTCGTGCCCGTCTGGGCCCTGTTACAGCCTCGCGGCTTTCTGGGCGGTTATTTTCTTTCCGCCACCATCCTGTTCGCGTTCTTGGGTATCGTCGCGGCGGCGGCGCTCGGACACGCGATCGACATCAATTATCCGAGGTTTCTGGGCTGGAACGTGGAAAAAGGGGGTACGGTCCAATTCCTGTTCCCGGTTTTGTTCGTCACCATCGCATGCGGGGCGTGCAGCGGGTTCCACTCGATGATCAGCTCGGGTACGTCGTCGAAGCAGCTCAAGCGCCAGAGCGACGCCAAGAGTATCGGGTACGGCTGCATGTTGCTGGAAGCGTTCGTCGCGGTGATCGCGTTGGGTTGCGTGATGGTCCTGACCAAGGGCGAGCCAGGGCAGCCTACGAAGCCGGACGAGATTTTCGCCGGCGGCGTATCGCAGTTCATAGGCATGTTGGCCACCGCCTGCGGCGTCGAATACGAGACGGCATACGATTACCTCTACAGCTTTTGCTTGCTGGCCTTCGCTACGTTCATCTACGACACACTCGATGTTTGTACTCGGCTTGGGCGTTACGTGTTGCAGGAGTTCACCGGTTGGCAGGGCAAGGCGGGAAGGGTGGGCTGCACGGTGCTCACGCTCGTGCCGCCTATGTACCTGGTCTTGCAGACGATGCATGACCCGGTGACGGATGACGTCGTGCCGGCTTGGCTCGTGTTTTGGAACCTGTTCGGCACCGCCAACCAGTTGTTGGCCGCTTTGACATTGATCGGCGTCACGGTCTGGTTGCTGCGGACGGGTAAGAGTTGGTGGTACACCGCGGTTCCGGCCGCGTTCATGGTCTTGGTCACGTTCAGTTCGCTGGGGCTGATCCTTTGGGAGAAGGTCAACGCCTTTGGCACGACCGACGGCTTCGACTTCAACGGGCCTTTGACCGCGATCCTGTTTGCGCTTGGCATTTTGCTGGTGATCGAAGCCATCGTCGTCATCAGCCGTACGCTTCGCGAGCGTGCGGCGCCTTTACCCGCCCCGTAGCTGAAACCGCTCCCGTCGGAATTCTCACGAATTTCGCGACGGTTTGGGCAGGTGTGCTTGTCGAATGCCGCCGCATGAGGCTACGATAGGCCTTCGGGGTGTTGGGAGTGATCCTATGACAGCAATCTTGCCTCTGATCACGGCCACCGCCGTGGGTTTGTTTGCGATGCAGCCCAGAACGGTATGGCGCCAAGGGGGCTTGCCGGCGAGCGGCGCCAAGAACCGGCGAGCGGCCGAGCGGGCGGCACCCGCGGCGACGCAGCCGGTGGGCGGCGTCATCGACGATCCGCTGCCGCGCGATTACGAACGTTCGGGACGCGGGCTTCCCGGCCCGGTTCTTCGACCGGCAGGTCCGGCGGACGGCGGCGCCGTCCGGCGACGCGCGCCGGCCACCGCCGGATTGACCGACGTGATCCCACCCGTGAGACGGGCCGCCGCCAATAAGCCGGTCGAAAGCGAGAAGTCGCGCCGCAACGTCGGCCCCCCTCGCTACGAAGCCGACGAACCAGCGCCGGAGGCCGACGCGACGGTACAGGAAGAGCCCACAGAACCTGACGAACCCCAAGGGCCATCGCTTGGCAGTGCGAGCCCACGTGACCATTCAGACGAGCCGGAAGAGCGAGAGCGGTTCCAGGAGAAGAGGCGTTTCAGGGCCCGTTCTGAACAACGTAAGACGTCGCTATCTGGGAACGAAGCGGAAGAAAAGGACAAAACGAACGGCGCGCAGAAAAGCGAGACGACGAGCAAGAAGGCCCCAACACGCGGGGAACCGCCGTCTCCTTCCGACGGGTTGTCGTCAAGTAGCAAGGCAGCCGAGGTGCCGAGCGGCGCGCTCATCGGATTGTTCGCGTCGCTGGGGACCAATGTTTTCTTAATTTGGGTTGCCGCGAGTCAGCGCCGTCGTTTCCGCGCGCTGGTCCGCGACATGTACGAGAACGACAGTGCTGCCGACCACCATGCCAACGACGCCGAAGTCAGGGACGATTTGCCCCACTGGGAATCGGTGGACAAAGACACGCACGGCGCCAAAGCGGCCCGTGCCGACTACTGACCACTGACCACTGACTACTGACCACTGACCACTGACAATCATCCCAAGGAATTCCGCCCGATGCGCAGCTCACTGACATTCCGAATCGATCCAATCATCGTCTGCATGGCTTTTTCGTGCTTGTGCTCAAGCAGCGGCGCCCTTGAACCGAAAGTGGGCGCTGACGACGAAAAAGGCTGGATCACGATCTTCGACGGCAAGACCTTGGATGGTTGGCACAAGAACCCCGAAAAGATCGGGCACGGCACCGGAGGGCATTGGGCCGTGGAAGAGGGCATCATCGCCGGCGAGCAGGACCCGCCCGGCAGCGGCAATGGAGGCATCTTACTCACGGACCGCAAGTTCGGCGACTTCGAGCTTTCGATCGACATGAAGCCCGACTGGGGCGTTTGCAGCGGGCTTTTCGTCCGTTCGACCGACAAGGGGGAGTGTTTTCAGATGATGGTCGATTACCACGACGCTGGAAACGTCGGGCACATTTACGGCGAGGGGACCGGCGGCTTCAATAACCGCCCCTTTGAGATCAATGGAGTGTACGACGATGGGCCGAAGCTGGTCGGACTTACAGCCAAGCCGAACGACCTGAAACTGCCCGCGGCCTACAGCATCGAGCCGGAGGCCTGGGTCAAGGCGTGGAAGCTGGGCGATTGGAACACGGCCCGTGTACGGTGTGTCGGCCAGCCGGCGCAGATCACGACTTGGATCAATGGCGTCAAAGTCAGCGAATTCGACGGCAAGACGTTCCAGGCCGAAAACTACGACGCGGCGAAGGTCAGCGAGACGTTGGGCCGCGAGGGAAGCATCGCCGTGCAAGTGCATGGCGGCAATGGCTGGCCCAAAGGGGCCAAGTGCCGCTGGAAGAACATCCGGGTCAAACCCCTTTGAATCCTCGCGGCGTAGAATAAAGAATATAGCAGGTTCGTTCAAGGCGGTATCGTGGAGTCGCGTTCATGCAAAACTATCGTATCGCCCTCTACCCGGGCGACGGCATCGGACCCGAGGTGATTGCCGAGGCGGTCCGCGTGTTGGCGGCCGTGGAAAAGCGGCACGACGACTTCCACTTGGAGATGACGGAACTGCCGTGGGGCCACGGTTTCCACCGCCAGACGGGCCAGGTGGTGCCCGACGACTTCCTGCAGATCTTACGGCCATTCGACGCGATCCTGCTGGGCGCGGTCGGCTGGCCGGCGGAATTGCCCGATCACGTGACGCTTGACCCGCTGGTGCGGATCCGCCAATCGTTCGATCAATACGCCTGCGTGCGTCCGGCGCGGCTTTTGCCCGGCGTGCCTTGCGTCCTGGCGAACAAGGGTCCGCGCGACGTCGACCTGGTGGTGATCCGCGAGAATTCCGAGGGAGAGTACGTCAACGTCGGAGGCCGGTTCCACGTCGGCCATCCCGATGAGTCGGCCGTGCAGACGGCGGTCCACACGCGCCGAGGAGTGGAGCGCATCCTGCGGTTCGGATTTCGCACGGCAATTGAGCGCCGCAAACGGCTGACGATGATCTCTAAGTCGAACGCTCAACGGTTCGCCTACGTGTTGTGGGACGAATTGCTCGAACAACTTCGCCGCGAATACCCCGCGGTGGAAGTCGACAAGCAACACGCCGACGCGGCCGTGATGAATTTCGTCCGCTGCCCCGAGCGGTTCGACGTGGTGGTGGCCTCCAACCTGTTCGGCGACATTCTCACCGACCTGGGCGGGCTGATCAGCGGCGGCCTGGGTTTGGCCCCCAGCTCGAACCTCTGCCCCGAACGCACGGCGCCTTCGATGTTCGAGCCGGTCCACGGCTCGGCGCCCGACATTGCCGGACGTGGGATAGCCAATCCCATCGCCGCGGTGCTTTCGGCCGCGATGATGCTCGATTGGCTCGGCCAAACGCGCGCCGCCCGCGTCGTGCGCGGCGCCGTCGAGCGAGTCTTGGCAGCAGGAGAGTCCACGCCCGATCTGGGCGGCCGGCTTTCGACCAGCCAGGTGAGTGATCGTTTGGTGGAGGAAGTCGCGCGGGATGAAGGATGAAGGATGAAGGATGAAGGATGAAGGATGAAAAAAGTGCTCCAAGTCTTGGGACTCTTGATCGCTTTTCTTATTAGCGCGATCGTCATTGGTGTGACGACGGCGACGGCCTGCCCCTTTTGCACGGCGGTGCGTCCGAGCCTCGCTCAACGTCGCGAGGCCGCGGTCGTGGCGGCGCTGGGTGAATTGACCTCGGTCAGCAAGTCGGCCCTCGTCTTCGAAATACACCAGGTACAAAAAGGACGCGAGCGTGTGGCCGAACGAAGGACGATCGAGATCGCGCCCGACGGCGATCGGGCGCGCGCCGGGGCGAGGCCGGGGACCCTGGCCTTGCTGTTTGCCAACGCGCCCGACAAGCCGAAGGGGAGCGCGCCGCTCGCATGGAGTTGGGAAATCTTGAACGAGGTGAGCTACGCCTACGTGGCCCGCGCACCGGGCTTGAACGCGCCGGTCGCCGAGCGGTTGGCGTTTTTTGCCCCCTTTCTGGAACACCGCGAACCGCTTTTGGCCGACGACGCCTACCTGGAGTTCGGCCACGCTTCGTACGATGAGGTGGCTCGCGTCGCCGACAAGCTGTCGAGCGACTCGCTCCGCGCGTGGTTGCGCGACCCTGACGTGCCGCAGGAACGAAAGGGCTTTTACGGACTGGCGCTTGGGCTGGTGGGCGACGACGACCAGCGCGCCGCAAGCGCCGTCTTCCTGCGAAACGAAATCCTGCGGCCCGACAACGACTTTCGCGCCGGGTTCGACGGCCTTTTGGGCGGCTACCTGATGGCGGCCGGCGCGCCGGCGCTGGATTTGATCGAACGCACGTTTCTGACCGACCCCAAAGCGGCCGAAGGCGACGTGCGGCACGCGATCACCGCGTTGCGGTTCTACCACCAGTACGGCCGCGAAATCCCCGCCGAACGCTTGCGACAAGCATTGCGGCGGTTGCTCTGCAGGCCCGAGTTCGCGGCGATGGTCATCGTCGATTTGGCGCGCTGGCAAGACTGGGAGGCCCTGGCGACGGTGGCAGGGTTGTTCGATATGCCCGAATACGCGGAGCCGGCCACCGACCGGGCGATCATCGGTTATCTCCTCACCGCGCCCGGCGAAGAGGGGGCGGAAGCCTTGGCCGAACTGCGCCGGCTTGCTCCCAAGCGCGTCGCCGACGCCGAAAAGGCGCTCGCCGCATTCGGCGGCCCGCGGCAAGACCAGTGACAGGGCAGAGGTCCCGCCCGCCGTAATCGAGACCTTCCCTCGGTCGGCGCGCAAAGCTATACTGCACGGCGCCACGAATGGGACACTTTATCACGACAAAATGTCTCATGGTCGGCCGCGTGTAGTATATATTGACGGTCCTCACACCTACCGATTCCCAGCCGCCGCACGGCGCCGTTCTCTGACATGCCCAAGTACGTCGTCCGCTGCGGTGTGATGCGAACTCTGGGCGTGTTCACGACCAGCCGCGGCGAGTCGCTGTTGCGAGGCACTCGAGTGATCGCCCGCACCGACCGCGGGCTGGAAGCGGGCGACGTTCTCTGCGAGGCGACCGAACAGGCCACGACTCAGATCCAAGATCCGCGCAAGGGCCAAATCCTTCGCGAGATGACGGCGGACGACGAGCGCGAGCTGGCACGGATGCGGAGCCAGGAGCGGGCCGAGCACGCCACCAGCGAACGGCTGGTCGCCGAGTCGGGTTTGCCGATGCAACTGGTCGACGTTGAGCACATCTTTGGCGGCGAGCGGATCGTCGTGTATTACCTGGCCGAGAACCGCATCGATTTCCGCGAGTTGGTCAAGCAGTTGGCGTCCGAGTTTCAGACACGGATCGAAATGCGTCAGATCGGCGTCCGCGACGAGGCCAAGCTACTGGCCGACTACGGCGATTGCGGCAAGCCGGTTTGCTGCAACACGCACCTCACGGAAATGCCGCCCGTCTCGATGAAAATGGCCAAGCTCCAGAAGGCGACGCTCGACCCGACCAAGATTTCAGGCCGGTGCGGCCGGCTCAAGTGCTGCCTGCGATACGAATACGACACCTACGAACAGTTGCAGAAAGAGCTCCCACCGATCGGCGCCGGCGTGCTCACGGCCAACGGCCGCGCGCGAGTTCTGGCCCATGAAATCCTTGCCAGCCAGTTGCTCGTGGAGATGGAGGACCATCGCCGCGTCCTGATCGACGCCGCCGACGTGTTGACGGTGATATAGGCCAGCGGCGTCCCCCTAGATTGAATCGAAATGCCCGACTCTCTCAGTCCAAAGCTCGCCGAATTGTTGCGCCGGGACCGGCGCTATAAGCCCGAGGCATACGCCTTCGTCTACCAGGCATTGGGTTATGCTCATCAGGTGCTCGGCATGGGGGCCGTGAAACCCAACGACCCGTCGCCCGGCGAAAAGAAAAGTGGACCACCGGAGGGGGAGCAGCACCTCACCGGGCAGCAACTGTGCGAGGCGATCCGGCTCTTCGCCCTCGATCAATACGGTTACATGGCCCGTTGCGTGTTGAACAGTTGGGGCGTGCGCACGACCGGTGACTTCGGCGAGATCGTCTTCAGCCTGATCCGCATCGGCGAGATGCGCAAGAGCAAGGACGACCGCCGCGAGGACTTCGACGGCGTGTTCGATTTCGAGACCGGGCTGGAAGGGAGTTTTCGAATTCAGGCGCCCGATTCGAAATGAGGCCGGACGGTCCGTAGCGCTGGACCCTCACAACGATCGAACCAACAGGACCACGGATAGCTCTCATATCACGGATAGCACGGATCAAGAAGATTGACCGACACTAACCCGCAGCGCAAGCAAGGCACGCAACTTGATCCGCAACGAATGGTCGGCGGTGGCTGAAGGGGACGATGCCCGCACGGATTGGCAGGAGAGTGTCATCACGCGCCTTGTTCCGCCGCGACGCTGATTTCGCCACGCTTCAATTACGAACTGTGGGCGCGCTTCATACCGGTCGTCCTCCGAAGCGGCGGCGGCGTGCGACGATAACCGCGCGCCTTTCGAGCCGAACTGCGATGCTGCCGTCGGCGAAACTGCTCATTTGATAGGCACCCTGGTCGCCGTATGGCGGCGCCTCGGAAATCCATTTTCTCGCTTTTTGTCCCCTTGACCGTCCGGCTCTCGCTTTCCCATCCGTCAGGCGAGGCCGCGGTGGCCTCGCCAGGGGACCGCTGACTCCACTGCCGATGCCGGCTCAAACGCCTCGCATAGCGGTGGAGCGGCGATTCCCGCGTTTCTTCCATGTCGTGGGAGGTGGACCATGTTGTCTTGGATTTCGCGTCGTTTCGTTTGGCCCCTATTTCTCATCGCGGTTTTCGTGGCACCGGGCCTCGGCCCTTCGAGTTTGGTTCGTGCCCAGGCGGTCGTCCCGGAGGTGGCGGCGCAGACTGGGGGATCGGCTACCGCCTCCGCGGCTGGCACGCCGCGGCAGCAGGCCTGGCTCAAGGCCTCGATTGACCAACGCGCGCGGCTGGCCGAGCAACTGGGCGACGAAGGGGCCCGGGCATTCGCCAATGCGAAAGGCTGGAAGCCAATTTTCGACGGAACCCGCCGCGCTTTCGCCGTCGGTCCCGACCAGGCTTACCAGGGTGCGGGTGGCGTCGTGCATGTGTTGGAGGCCAAGGGCGGAAACAGCCGGCTTGGCAACGGCTACGGTCATGCCCAAGGCA
>DATLQY010000498.1:0-9859 GCA_035534975.1 Pirellulales bacterium | reverse complement strand
CGCATCGGACTCGCCGCACACGGTGCCGCCGCGGATGCCCGCCCCGGCGAACAGCACGCTGTAACAGTACGACCAATGGTCGCGCCCGGCGTTGGCGTTCACCTGGGGCGTGCGGCCCATGTCGCTCATCAGCACCACCAGCGTCTCGTCCAGCAAGTCATTGCATTCCAGGTCTTTCAACAGGGCGCTATAGGTTGCGTCCAGGGCCGGCAGCGCGCCGCGCAACCAGCCAAAGTTGTTGGCGTGCGTGTCCCACGAGTTGTCCGCGGGGTATTCCCAAGTCACGTTCACGAAGCGGACCCCGGCCTGCACTAGGCGTCGAGCGACGAGAGAACTGGATCCGAACAAAGTGCGGCCGTAGCGGTCGAGCAGTCCGGAATCCACGTCGGCGAGATCGAATGCCGACTTGAGCTTCGACGACGTCAACAAGCTGATCGCCCGTTGCTGGGTGCGATGAAGATCGCCCAGCGAGCCGTTCGTCTCCAGGCTTCGCTGCTGACGGTTGAACTGACGCAGCAGCCCTTCGCGGGCCTGGAAGCCGTCGAGTGTGATGCCTTCGGCCAACTTGCTGTTCCCCGCGAGAAACGGCACGCCACCCAGGACCTTGGTTTTGTCCAGCTCGCGGACAACGGTCTTGTCGAACTCGGAGAAGAGCGGGTCGTAGCGCTTGCCCAGAAAGCCGGCGTAGGGGCCCGGATAGCGGACCACACCGGTTGCTCCGTTGCCCGCGCCCGCGAAGTTCGGCAGGTACACGTAGGCCGGCAGGTCGTCGCGCTCGTCGCGCAGGTATTCGCACACCGAGCCCATGCTGGGCGGATAAGTGTCTTTGGTGCTCGTGATGTCGGCCAGCGCCATCTCGTGGCCGGTGTAGCTGGGGAGGGGATTGTGGCAGCCCGCCTTGTGATTGACGGTCCGGACCAGCGCCGCTTTGTGCATCCATTGCGACATGAGCGGCAAATGCTCGCAGAGATCGATCCCCGCCACGTTGCTCGCAATGGATTTGAACTCACCGCGGATCTTTTCTGGCGCCTCCGGCTTGAGATCGAACATGTCCTGCGTGGCCGCGCCGCCGAGCAAGTACAACAGGATGACGCTTTGGGCTTTGGCCGGCGAGGCACCGGCGACGCGGCTCTCCTCGACCGCGAGCAAGCTGGGCAGGTTGAATGCCCCGCCCAAAAGCGACAGGGCGCCGACCTTGAGCGTTTCGCGGCGGGTCGAACCGTCGCATCGACGCCGTGGGTGGCCGAGCATGGTAATCATTGCGGATGCTCCTGATTTCTCGTTCAGGTTTTCCCCAGTCAATATCTCATGAACTGGTTAATTTCTCAAGAAGAACTCGTCGGCGTTCAGTAGGGCTCGCAACACGCTTTCCCAGGCCGTGCGGTTGTCCACGGCCTTTCTACCTGATCGAACGCTGCCGCAGCCTCGTGCCACAACGGTGGGCGAGACAAGGTCGGCAGGAATAGGAATTGTTCGTCCAGGTGCGGCTGGGACTCCGCCCCTTGTTCGACCCAGCGCCGGATCAGCTCGATCTGCCAAATGGTGAGAGGCCTATTCGAGTCGACCGGCGGCAGCGTTCTCCAGGGTTCGTCGTGCATCGATTAGCCATTTCGCAAACTATGCATGCGCAGTCTTGGATTCGCAAGTGCTTTTGTTTCAATGACTTGCCAATTTTATGCATCCGCAATCCAAATCGCGCCCAAAACCGCGAAATGTGCCAATGGATCGCAGATCATTGGCAGATTATGGCTATTCGGTGGTCGGTCAGTTTAGTCGAACGGTTTTTTTTCCGGGCGGTCAGATGCATCAACATCATGGCTGTTTTCCTCGGCACGCGATAATCCCCCTCTTTGGTCAGAATTGAACCTTGGCCGCGCCGGTCGATTTATCGGTGATCCAGGTCGTGAATTTTTCGAGCGACACGGATCGATAGAGTTGGCCACCAAGCGGCTTCCATAAGATCGTAGATGGTTTGATCTTGAGCGACCCCAGTAGGTTTCCCTCGCGGTCAAAAAAATCGAGTTCAAGCTGGTCGTGGAAGGCGAATTGAGCCTTGTAGGCTGGCATGAATGGCGCTCCATTGCTGTTGACTAGTGGCGATTGCAGGGCGTAATTAGACCATGCATAACCTATCCGCTCAAGCAAACCCCTGCGCCAAAACGACACGAACGAATCGCCCACCACGTCCGAGACGCCATCGTACTTGGCGCCGAGCGCCGGAAACCGGCCTAACCCGAAAAGACCCCCCAACTGTCGACTTGCAGCGGATTGGCGGCCTCAAGGGCGCGGGCAGCCAAGCAGGCGTGTCGCAAGCGCCAGAAAGCCGCAAAAGCGCGCTGGAAAAAGCGGGGCGAAGAAGTGGTGGCGACGCGAGTTGTACCGGCTATTCACTGAATTCGCCGCCATCGCGCGTTGCGTCCCCTTGAGAGCATCTCGACCCTTCCGACGTCTCGAAGCTCGTTGAGCACCAGCCGGATCATTTTCTGACTCACGGTCGGACATGCGCGTTCCAGATCGGACATGCTGAACTCCCCCAACAACTCGTCGACAACTTGGCGCACATGGCTACGCTTAGCGCCGGGGGCCGCAGTGAACAACACGGCTCGCCGCTCCAACTCGCGGTACGCGGCCAACACCGTGCCGAGGAAATAATCACGCCAAGGCGCGAAGTCGTGTTGTCCCTCGTGCCAGCTCTGGCTCGACGCACCAAGCGTGTCGTAATACGACTCCTTCGATTCCTCGACGGTTCGCTCCAAGCTGACGTACCGTCCGACTTCGTAACCGGCTTGGTAAAGCAAGAGCAGGCTCAAGAGCCGTGCGACGCGGCCGTTGCCGTCACGAAACGGGTGAATGCAAAGAAAGTCCAGGACGAAGGCCGGGATTAACAGCAATGGCTCGACTCTCTCCTGCTCGTGGTCAAAGCGCATTCGACCATCTGCCGATGGTTGAAAACAGCGTTCTTGTCGTCAACATGGGGAAAGACGCCGTGGAACGTGGCCTGACAAGTCCCTATGCCGTCGAGAAATTCCTCAAGAATGGCGTCCGCGTATATACGAAGGACAATCTGCACGCCAAGGTGGTAGTTCTCGGCGACCGTGCGATCGTTGGCTCAATGAATGCCTCGCGGAATTCCGCAAGTGTGCTCACCGAAGCCGCGATTGAAACGACAGAGGCAAAGGCCGTTCGCGCGTGCCGTCGCTTCGTACTCAGCCTATGCGGCGATCCGGTAAACCCCGACTACATTCAGAAAATGAAGGAGTTGTATCGGCCGCCAAAATCCGAGGTCAAGGCCAAGGAACAGCATGTCGGGATTTCAAATCACGGTTGCGTTTGGGCTGTTCGCGTCGAACATCTTGAGTACGATCGGGAAGATCGTATGGCCCAATCGCGAGGGATGCCAATCGCCGAGAGCGAGCTATCTTCCGAGCACCGGTTCGAGATTGATGAGTTCTGTTTCACAGGAGCGAGGTTTCTGAATTCGGTTGCGAGAGCCGATCTCGTGCTGCAAATCTGCAGCAAAGACGGGGACCTCGAGCTGTATCCGCCGTCTCGCGTGATCCACGTCGAGACCTACGTGAAGCAGGACGATTCAATATGGGCGATCATTTTTCTCCAAGCTGAGTGCGGCTTAAAGCCGCTCAACTTTAACCGCGCCGTTTGGAAACTGAAGGGCCGCGGAAACGAACTCCGGCTTGTAAAGAACGCCAAACGCATTGTCGATCCTGTAACCAGGCATTCTCTTCTAAACCTGTTGTTCCGACAGTAGCCGTACTCGCCTGAGCAACGTCCGCGAATTCGGCGCCGCCAGCGACGGCCGCGCCGATGATTTCGATTCGATTGTCCACGCGCTCCAGCAGGGCGACGGCCTGCTCCACTTCCCGCACGGGGACGGCCGGGGCCGGCGGTATCAGTTCTGGCTTCCGCCCGGTCAATATCTCAAGAAAAACTCGTCTGCGTTCAATAGTGCCCAGAGCACGCTTTCCCAGGCCGCGCGCTTGTCCGCGGCCTTCTCCACCAGGTCCAACCCCGCCGCGGACTCGTGCGGCAACGGTGGACGAGACAAGGTCGCCAGGAACAATTCGTCCAGGATACCGGGCGCCCTCAATTGCAGCGCCAGGAGTTTACCCAACCGGTTATTGGGCGCGCGAATCTTGTCGTGGATCAACGGACCGTTGATCAGCTCCAGCATGCGGGCCAGGCTGACGTCTCCTTCGCGCTCGCACTGGCACACCACCTCGCGAGCAGGTTGGCCAAAAGCCTTCAGGAAAGGGTGCCGCTCCCACGATGCGTAGGCGCCGCCCGTAAAAACCACCTGCGTGTCGGGAAGTTGCACGGCCCGTGTCCCGGCCGGATAATCCTGGAACTTCTCCGGCACTCCGGTCGCTGCGCCGATGGCGTCGAGCAGCACTTCCGCCGGTAGCCGCTTCCGCTCGACGAGCGCATGCGAAAAATACTTGTTGTCGTCGCGGTTGGTTTCGTTGCCGTGGGAGCTGAGCTGGTACGTTCGCGAGTTTGCGATCGTGCGGATCAGGTGTTTCATGTCGAAGCCGTGGTCCACGAAGTCTTGAGCCAGGACTTCCAGCAGGGCGTCGTTGGCCGGAGGGTTCGAGTCGCGGAAATCGTCGGGCGGATCGACGATCCCTTTGCCAAGCAGCATGAACCACACGCGGTTGACCGTCGCCACGGCGAAAAACGGATTGCCGACGGCGGTAATCTGTTCGGCCAGCACTTCACGCCGGTCGTCGCCGGGGGCGATGGCGGGCGCGGGCATGCCCATGATTTTGGGCGCGATCGGCCGGCCCGTGCGCGGATGGGTGAACTCGCGGCCGCGGTCCGGATAGACGACCACGGCGTCCTCGCGAAGTTGCCAACTTCTGCCCGTCGGCGGGCGGCCCGGATGGTTCGTGTCGGCCTTTCCCCTAACCTGCGAAAACCAGGCGGTCAAATGGTAGTAGTCGTCCTGCGTCCAGCGCTCGAACGGATGATTGTGGCACTTGGCGCACTGCATCCGAATTCCGAAGAAAAGCTGAGCGGTGGTCTCGGCCATCTCCTGCGGATCGCGCACGGACGGCGGTGCGCCGCTGTCGTAGGTGCCGCGGAAAAAGTTTGCGGCCGGGTTTGCGAACGTGCTGCCGCTGGCCGTCAGCAACTCGCGCACGACCTGGTTCCAGGGAGTGTTGTCTTGGATGTGGCGGCGCAGCCAGCCGTGGTAGACATGGCTCCCTTTGATCTGCAGGTGCAACCGGTTGCAGCGCAGCACATCCAGCCAGTGGTGGGCCATGAGATCGGCGAACTCGGGCCGTTCCAAAAGCCGGTCGATCATCACCGCCCGCTTATCGGCTGAACCGTCGGCCAGAAACGCCCGCACATTCTGGGGAGTCGGCAGAATGCCGCACAAGTCGAGGAAGGCCCGGCGCAAGAACTCCTGGTCGTTGCACGTCTCCGAGGGCAGAATGTTCAGCGTGTTCAGCTTGTCGAAGACGTGCCGGTCCACGTAGTTGTTCACCGGCGGGTCCGGCCAGCGGAAGTCATCGCGCGGCTCCAAGCAGGTCAGCCGCACGCAACGGATCACATCCAGATAGCGGCACAGAATGGCCGCCTCGCCCGCGTGGTGCAGCTCCACCAGTCCGTCGCCGCTCACGTGCGCCAGACTTTCGTCGCTACTGCCGTACACCGTCAGCCGAGTGACGTCACGAACGCTTCCGTCGGCATAATGGGCCAACACGGCCAGTTGCTGCCGGCGGGCGGGAGCTCGCAGCACGCGCGACCCAGGCACGATCTCGAGGTCTTTCAACTCCGGCAGTTCAGCGGAATCATCCGGCATTCCTTGTTCCAGCCAGGCCAGCATCGTGCGGGCGGCGACACTGTCGGCGTCGAATCGCTTGCCTCCCTGGTGCGGCACGCGACCCAGTCCCTTTTGGTAGATCAGGCTGGCCTGGGCGTCGAGCCGATCGGTGCGCCGGCCCTGTGCGCCGCGGGTCAATTCCATGTAATCCGCGGCCGGGTCGTAACCGCGCAAGCTAAGCTTGAAACCGCCGCGACCGCTGGGGATGCCGTGACAGGCCCCCTGGTTGCAACCGGCCACGCTCAACACGGCGATCAGGTCGTGGCGGAAACTGACCGGCGGCGGCGTGTCGAAGCCCTCGACGACCACCGGCACACGTGCCGCATACGATCCGGCCCGTGCGACGAGGTGAGTCGTGCCATCTTTCCGCGGCCACAGGAACCCACCCTCACCGACGGTCACCACGCCGGGAGTTTCGTCGCTCCAGTCACAGAAACGGGTCAGGTCGCGCTGGCTGCCGTCGGCGTAGCGGCCGGTGATGATGACCTGCCGCATAGCCCGCGGTCCCGACAAGCACACCGTTTCCGGCTGCGCCACCAGGGCCAGCGGCTCGCCAATCGAGACGGTTCGCACTTCCTGATCGAGTTGCCCTCGATCCGCCGCCGTCACGGGCGAGGCCGGCGCCACGATCAGGAACAGGCAAACCAATCTCCGGCAGTCAACATAGCGGATCGTGAACATGAAACTCTCCAGATGCGCCATCGTCCGGCCGGTGTCCCGTGCCGCGGGGCCCGACTTCCGGGATGTCAACACAACGGCAACAACTCCTCGATCGGCCGCCCCTCTTGAAGAATAGGAATGGGTCGCCCGGAGAAATCGGGAATGGCCACGCGCTCGGCATCGACGCCGAGATGCCGGTAGATGGTCGCTACGAACTCGCCGATGCCACAGCGGCGTTCGACCGCTTGTTCGCCCCGGCGGTCGGTTGCGCCAATCACTTGACCTTCGGCGATCCCGCCGCCGCTGAAGATCAACGAGTTCGCGATGGGCCAATGGTCTCGGCCAGGCTTGGGGTCATAGGTCTCCAGATGACTGGCGCCGCCGTGCAGCCATACGACGAGAAGCGACTTGGGCGCGAGCTGCTTGTCGTGTCCGGCAGTGGCCCGCATTCGGAACAAGTCGGCCAGCGTCATGCTGGTAAACGCGGACAATCCGGTGCGCAAGAATGCTCGACGCGTCACGGAATTCACGCGGCGTCGTAGCGATCCGTGCGGCATTTGGTCCCCAAACATGAGTGATCCCACAACGTGATCAAGTCCGACATTTGCCAGCGCTACCCAATGGCTTGCATTCTAACCTCCGGGGCCGCCAGCGGGAAACTCCGTCTACCACGGGCCAGCCAAGCGCCCGGTGCGGTTTCCTCCCTTCCGGCGGCTGGTAGAATTGCCGCATGCATCCCCCGCGCTTTCGAATCCAGTTTCTTCTTGTCACGGCCACCGCGGTCTGGCTCGGAGGATTGACGTTTTACGCTTTGGTCGTCGTACCGATCGCGACCGACGTCGTAGGGGCCAGCGATCAAGGGCTAATCACACAGCGAGTCACAGCCGTTCTGAACGTGACGGCCATCGCGAGCCTCGCGTTGCTTGGTTGGGACCTTGTGGTCAGGCACCGTCGTGGACTATGGGTAACCTGGCTAACGATGGTTGCGTGCCAGGCGGTCTTGTTCCTGCTGCACCGCACCCTCGGTGGAATGCTCGCGGGCGGGATCGAAGCCGAGGCGGATCACGGCCGCTTTTATCAGTGGCACCGTTTCTATCTGATCGTGACTGCCGTACAATGGACCATGGGGATCGCGCACGTGTGGCAGCTAATCCCGACGGATGACTGACGATCCGCCTCCGCCATCTCGCGACTCTACTCACTCGCGCCTACTGTCCCCGAAAGGCTCGTCGGGACGAGTAGCGCTTCAGTTCGTTGCGGGAGCTTCCGCGGCGTCGGCGGCGGGGGCCTCCGCTGGTATTGGCAGCACGACGCCGCGGGCTCGTGCTCCGTCGCCCGCCCGCGGCTGGGGCTTGCCGCGGCCAGGACGTAGACGGCCCCCAAGCTCCTCGGATAGGTAGTCCGCTTGCACTTCCGTGCCGCGGCCGTCGCCGTCGTCGTCCAGGACGGCGTGCTCAGTTGCC
This sequence comes from Pirellulales bacterium, assembly GCA_035534975.1. GTDB lineage: Bacteria > Planctomycetota > Planctomycetia > Pirellulales > JAICIG01 > DATKSN01. The sequence continues at coordinate 1,891 of DATLQY010000498.1, read as the reverse complement.
AGCAACTCACTGCCGGCATATTCCTGGGCCGTTTCGCGCGCGGCCCAGAGGTAAGCGTCCAACAAGGTCGCTCGACCGTCGCCATCGACGTCGAACTGCGCCATGGGTGGGGGCTCCGTCAGTGCCTTGGCCAACTTGTGCGGAAACATGGTTTCGTTGACTTCCAGATCCGGTTCGGTGGCGGCGACGACGATCCGTCCCGGCGCCGAAAGTGGCTTGAGGAAGAAGCCGCTGGCCGCCGTCGTGATGAAGAACGCCTGCTCGCGGCAATGGATCGGGGAAAACAGTTTACCGAATTCGAGTTGGTTCACGTCGGATCCCGGCAAGTTCAGCCAACTTGCGCGACCGTCGTAATGGGCGTGCCCCAGGACGAACACCCAGAGCGTGTCGTCGGGCTCGATCGTTCGTTCAAGCGTGGCGGCCACCTCGGTCAAAAGCTCACGCGTTGCCCCACCGCGGCTGGCCTTGATCGCGGGGCCGTCCTTCTCGACGGCCTCGTCGCTGAAGAGCACGGTCACTTCACCGGCCGCGAACCCCAGACGCGTCGTCAAGCCGGCGTAGAGCTTTTCGACCGTTTCAGCAAAGAGTTTGCGGTGCTCGGCGTCGCCGGCAAGTCCGCAGACGATCAGTGCCCGGCGCACTCCCAGTGTGCCTGCATCGTCGTCGCCGAGCGCTTTCACCGCCGAGGGCGGCACCACGGGCGCGACCTCTTGGGCTCCTGACGAATCCGCACCAAGGAAAAGCATGCCCGCCATGAAAACCCCGATTGGGTTGGCTCGATACATCGTGCGTGATCTCTTTTATGGATGTTTGGAGCGTGACTCCTGGCTCCTAGGGATTTTCGTTGACCAGCTCCGGTAGCTCGTCGATGAACTTGTCGCGAATCAGACGGTAGGCGTGGTCCGGGTTGAAGTGCAACTGGTTCCGCTCGTCGTCGCGGATGCTGGTCCAAATCTCCTTGCCGCCGCGCTCGACGTACAAGTTCGAGTCGGAGAAACGCACCGCTCGGTAGTACCAGGCCGGACCGTCGGCTTCGCGGCGAGCTTCCAGGGCCAGAACCACCTCGGGATCGGTCCCGGCGCTGGTGACGAAGGCGAACAAGGCACCGTCGATCACATCCCCTTCCGGCTTTTCATAGCGGTAAAGGGGCTGCGGCAAGAGACGCTGTTCCCAACGCTCCTCGCGGAAGTCGATGCTGTGGGCCGAAAACTCTCGCGATAAGTTGCGCATCTGGATCAACCGCCGGCTGGGTGATTTATCGGGCTGCGCGGCGCCGGCCAAGGGCTGTACTGTGACGGCCGCCTTCGGTTCCCAAGCCTCGTCGTCAGCGCCGCGCTCGGGTACGAGGATCGATGGAGCAAGCGAATGGAACTCATGGCAAACCACACGTTGTCCCTCCTCAGGGTGGGAGAAAACGCTCCCCACCACGATCGGCCGGCCACGGTCGGTCCAAACGTAGACTGCGCCGTGTTGACCGCCGTTGCGGGTGGGGTTGGTCCAGACATACACCGGCGTGGGGTTGAAGCGGGCCTCGACGTCGCGGTCGGCGTCGAGGTACATCCGCCAGCGGGCCGCTTCTGCCTGGTGCAGAATCTGCAAACAATCGGCCGGCTTGAGCGGCGCCGCCGGGGGAACATCGTCGGACCCCAACAGTGGTTCTCTCCTTCGTCCCCTTGGCGGCGTCCGTCGTACCGTCCTCAGCGATCGCGCCACGACCCGTGAGTAATAGCCCCAAACCGCAACAACGGTGGCACGTCGAGGAGGTTCATACTTGAATCTTCCGCTCCGGCGCCCTTACGGAGTGTCGGTGGGCGCCTCAATCTTGATGGAATCAGGCTGAAAACTGAATAAGGTATAGGTCGACTTTCGGTCCTTCCAAGGATTGAGCGTC
>DATLQY010000497.1:0-7758 GCA_035534975.1 Pirellulales bacterium | reverse complement strand
ACGCGCCCTAGCGCGGTTCGACAACGGCGATCCGGCAATCCTCGAACAGTCGATTGGCGCGGGCAGGGTCTTCGTGCTCGCCAGTGGTTGGCATCCCACCGACAGCCAATTGGCGCTCTCCAGCAAATTCGTGCCCCTCATGCAAGGAATCGTCGAGCTGGCCGGCGGCGACGAAATGAGAGTGGCTGACACCGTCGTCGGCCAGCCGGTCGTGTTGCCGCGAAATCCTGGTTCGTCCGCCGCGGTGGTCTTCAAGCCGGACGGCGCCCGTGTCGAGTTGCCGCCGGACACGCGAGTTTTCGACCAGACCGATCGGCCGGGACTTTATCGGGTACAATCGGGGGACGACGAATTCCAATTCGCCGTGAACCTGGCGGCGTCCGAAAGCGACACGGCCCCGTTGGGTCTCGAAGCCCTGACGCAGTTGGGGGTCCGTTTCGAACGAGCACAGACGCGGGCCGAGCGAACCCAGCGGCTGCGGCAACAGCGCGACACGGAATTGGAAAGCCGCCAGAAGGCTTGGCGGTGGTTGATCGTCGCGGCATTGGGAGTTTTGATCGTCGAGACCGCAGTGGCCGGCCGGGCGGCCCGTCGGATCAGGCAAGTGAGTTTTTGAGGAGACCGACCGCATGATGGACTCTCGGCTCTGGAGCCAACTTGAAAGGGCCGCCTCGCGGCTTCAACGACTGCGCCTGTGGCGCTGGCTTTCGGCGGCGTGGTTGCTGGCGGCGATCGGCGGCCTGGCCCTCTGGGGATTGGACCGCGTTGACGTTTGGCATTTCCAGCACCCCCTTGCAATCGTCGTCGGGACGGCATTGGCGACCACGACCGTCGGCGTCTGGTTCGCCCGCGCCCCGCTCCGCGACCCGCGATGGGTCGCGCGGCAAGTCGAATTGGCATTCCCTGAATTGAATTCGTGTCTGCTGGCGGCGATTGAGCAACAGCCCGAATTGCCCGGTAGGCGATTCGGGTTCCTGCAAGACTGCGTGATCCGTTCGGCCCTTCGTCACGCCCGCCAACATGATTGGGAAAGGGTCGTTGGGCGCCGGCGATACGCGGCGGCCTTTTCCGCCAACCTGGCCGCCTTGTCGGCGTTGGCGTGCGTGCTGGCAGGTTTGGAGTGGTATCCGGGTGAGCGCCGCGCCGGAAGCGCTCTGGGGAGCACGCGGGACCAGGCGCAGGGGAGTTTGTCGGTGGCGGTCGAGCCGGGCAACACCGAGGTCGAACGCGGCACGAGCCTGTTGGTCTTGGCCCGATTCGCGGGGCCACCGCCGGCCGACGCGACGCTGGTTTACAAAAACGCCGGCGGCGAGGTGACGCGGCTGGCGATGGCCAAAAGTCTTGACGATCCGCTGTTTGGCGGCCGCGTGGCGGTGGTCGATGAACCGCTGGATTACCACGTCGAGCTGGCCGGACAATCGACGGAAACGTACCACGCGGCGGTGTTCGAGTACCCGCAGTTGGTCCGAGCCGACGCGACGCTCGTTTTTCCGGCCTACACGTCACTCGAAACTCGTCTCATTGAAGATGTGCGGACCGTTTCCGCCGTCGAAGGGACCGAGGTTACCTTGATCTGCCATCTGAACAAGCGCGTCGCGTCGGCGACGTTGCTGGAACAGGATGCCGAGCCGATCGTGTTGGCGGCCGTGGACGAGGGCCAGCAGGGCGGCGTATCCGGCGGCGGGCTACGCTATCACGCCATTCTGCATTGCGACCGCTCGCGCCGGCTGGAGCTGAAGCTGATCGACGAGCAGGGCCGGCCCAACAAGAAGCCGGCCCAGTTCGCAATCAACGTGCTGCCGAACAAGCCGCCGGACCTGAAGCTTGTTTTTCCGGCGCGCGATATCGAAGTCTCGCCTTTGGAAGAGGCCGACATCAAGGCCACCGCCTGGGACGACTTTGGATTGAAACGCTTCGGCGTGGCTTACTCGTTTGGCGGCGCCGAGCCGGCCGAGATCGTGCTGGGGACCGACGCTGCCGGCCGCCGACGGCACGAGCTGGCGCACGTCGTCCGTTTCGAGGAATTGCGGGCCCAGCCCGATCAGTTGCTTTCGTACTATTTCTGGGCCGAAGACGCGGGACCCGACGGCGCCGCGCGGCGCACCGAGAGCGACATGTTTTTCGCCGAGGTGCGGCCCTTCGAGGAGATCTTCCGCCAGGGCGATCAGCCGCCGGGCGGCGACTCGCAGTCGCGGCAACAAGGCGGCGGTGAGAACGCCGAAGCCGCCGGCAATCTCGCCCAACTCGAAAAGGAAATCATCAACGCCACCTGGAAACTGGTCCGCCGCGAGACGGCCGACCGGCCGTCGGACGCGCTGGCCGACGACGCGGAGCTAGTTTATCAATCGCAGGGCTCCGCGTTGGAGCAGGCCGTCGCGCTCGCCGAAAAACTCGACGACATCGAAAGCCGAAGGCACGCGGCCGAGGTCACGCAGTCGATGCTCGACGCGCTGGCGCACCTGCAAGCGGCCAGGGACGGTCCGGATGCCAAGCCTTTGACCAAAGCGCTTTCCGCGGAACAAGCCGCCTACCAGGCGCTGCTCAAGCTCCGTGCCCGCGAGCACCACGTCATCCGCGGCCCGCAGGCGGGCGCCAATTCGGGCGGTTCCGCCGCGAGCCGCGCGCAACGGCAACTCGACGAGCTCGAGTTGACGAGCGACGAGAACCGCTACGAAACGCAACGGACCGCGCCATCGGAGCAGGAGCAAGAAGACCGCGAAACGCGGCAAGTGCTCAATCGTTTGGGCGAGCTCGCGCGCCGCCAGAACGATCTCAATGAACGGCTCAAGGAGTTGCGATCGGCCCTGGAGGAGGCACGCGACGAAGAGCGCCGCCAGGAGGTCCTCCGGCAATTGAAGCGGTTGCAGGAGGAAGAAGAGCAGATCCTCCGCGACACCGATGAGTTGAAGGCCCGCATGGAAACTCCGGAAAACCAGGAACGAATGGCCGCCGAACGGCAACAACTCGAGGATACGCGCGACCAGGTACGCCGCGCCTCGGATTCGATGGACCAGGAGCAGGTTTCGCAGGCCGCCGCGGCCGGCACGCGCGCCCAACGCGATTTCGAAGAGCTGCGCAATGAGTTCCGCCGCCGCGCCTCCGGCCGCTTCCAGGAGGAGCTGCGTGAGATGCGCGATACGGCCCGCGAATTGGACGAAAACGAACGTCGCCTGGCCCAGCGGCTTTCGCCCGAACGACCGCCGGACGCCGCGCCGAATTCACCCGGCCATCCAGGGGAATTCACTCCCTTGGGTGGCGATGACGAGCGTGAGGATTTGCCCGACGACTTTCGCCGGCAGCAGGAGCGGCTCGACGAGCTGCTCCAGCGCATGCGGCAGACGGTCCAGGAGGCCGAACCTACCGAACCGCTCTTGTCGCAGCGGCTGTACGACGCGGCGCGGAATGCCCAGGAGCAGAACCTCGATCGTGCGCTGGCGGCCGCGGAGCAATCGCTGCGGCGGGGCTTGCTCGACGACTCGCGGCAGCAGGAAGACGTGGCGCGGCGCGGCATTGGCGAGCTGCGCGAGGGGGTTGAACGCGCGGCCGAAAGTGTGCTGGGCGACGACACCGAGTCGCTGCGGCGGGCCCGCGAAGAGCTCGACCGGCTCGCCCGCGAGCTGGGCGACGAGGTCGAGCGTAACGTCTCGCGCCAGCCCGGTTCGCAAGACGATCCAGACGCGACGGACAGTCCCGATGGCGACCGGCCCGGCGGCCGGAGCTCCAGCGGTACCAAAACAGACGGTTCTCCAATGGCGCAAGACGCAGTGGCGCAAGACGCAGTGGCGCAAAACGCCGGCGGTCGCTCGCCGGCGCCGATTGCCGGCGAGGGCTTTCTCGATTGGTCGGACCGTCTGCGCGACGTCGAGGAAATGGTCGATGATCCGCGGTTGGGGGCCGAGGCCGCGCGAATCCGCGACCAGGCCCGGGGGTTCCGCATCGACCTGAAGCGGCATGCGCAACCGCCCAACTGGGGCCTGGTGCGCGTCCAGGTGCTTGCACCGCTGGCCGAGCTGCGCGATCGCGTGGCCGAAGAGCTGCTGCGCCGCACGTCGCGCGAGGCGCTGGTCCCGCTCGACCGCGATCCCGTGCCGCCCAAGTACTCGGAAAAGACTCGCCGCTACTATGAAAGGCTGGGGATCGGAAAATGATCGTCGCTGAAGTGGTGCTGGGCGCCCGAGGCTGGCTCCCCTGGGCCGCGCCCCTGGCCGCCGTGGGGCTGGCGCTGGTCGCCTGGTCGTACTGGCGCGCCGGCTCGACGGCTTTGGTGCGCGCGTCCGCCGCGGTGCTCAAGGCGGCCGGATTCGTGGCACTGGCGATCTGCCTGATCGAACCGTTACAAAGCGGCGTTCGCCCGCGCCCGGGGAGCAACCTGTTCCTGCTCTTGGCCGACAACAGCCGAAGCCTTCAAGTGTACGACCCCGGCAGCCCGCGCACGCGCGGCGAAGAGCTGCGAGATCGACTTTCCGAAAAGTCCGCCTGGCAAGCGCGCTTGAGCCAGGATTTCGACGTGCAATCGTACGCCTTCGACGGGCGCTTGCGAGCCGTCGCCGATTTCGCCGAGCTCTCGCTCGACGGCGACAGCTCGGCCCTGATGGGTTCGTTGACGGCGCTGGCCGAGCGCTTCCGGGGCCGGCCGATCGCCGGCATCCTGCTGTTCACCGATGGGAACGCAACCGATCTTTCGACCAGCGGCAGCGACTGGAAGGATCTGCCGCCGGTCTATCCGGTGGTGCTAGGGACCGACGCCGAACTGGCCGATGTCAGCGTCGCCAGGATTTCCGTGAGCCAAACGAATTTCGAGTCGGCGCCGGTGACGATCGCCGCCGAGGTCGATTGCCAGGGTCTCGGCGGCCGGGCGATCGTGGTCCGAGTGATCGACGAGGCGCGGAAGGAGTGCGAGCGGCGAACGGTGAAAGCGCCGACGGATCGCCGGCCACTCGTGGAAAGATTTCAACTCCGCCCCGAACGGCCGGGCGTCAGTTTCTACACGGTTGAAGCGAGCTTGGATGGCGAAGAGCAGGTGGCCGACGGGTCGCGGTCATCGGCCGAGGCGACGCTCGCCAACAACCGCCGGCTGCTCACGGTGGACTGGGGAGGCGGGCCTTACCGCGTGCTCTACGTCGGCGGCCGGCCGAACTGGGAGTTCAAGTTCCTCCGCCGCGCGCTGGCGGAAGACTCCGAGCTGAACCTCGTGGGCCTGGTACGGATCGCCCGGCGCGAACCCAAGTTCACCTTTCGCTCCCGGCCGGGCGAACGGACCAATCCCATCTATCGCGGCTTCGGCAACCAGGGCGACGAAGAGGCGGCGCAATACGACCAGCCGGTGCTCTTGCGGCTGGGAATCGACGACGCCGACGACGCCGACGAACTGCGCGGCGGCTTTCCCAAGTCGGCCGAGGATCTGTTCCGTTACCACGCGGTCATTCTCGACGACGTCGAGTCCGGCTTCTTCACCCATGAGCAGATGTCGCTCGTCCAGCAATTCGTCAGCCTGCGGGGCGGCGGCTTCTTGATGCTCGGCGGACGCGATTCGTTCAGCAAGGGGGGGTACGACCATACACCCCTCGGCGAGATACTGCCGGTGTACCTCGACCGTGTCGAGGACACGCGACTCGATGAAGGCTTCCGTCTGACCCTCACGCGCGAGGGTTGGCTGCAGCCGTGGGTGCGCGTCCGCGCGACCGAAGAGGAAGAGGAGCTTCGATTAGCCGAGATGCCCGGCTTCAAGGCCGTCAACCGCGTCCATGCGGTCAAACCGGGCGCGTCGGTTCTGGCGAACGTCCAGACGACCGCCGGCGCAAGCCGGCCGGCACTGATCGTGCAGTCTTTCGGTCGCGGCCGTACGATGGCGCTGGTGATCGGCGACTTGTGGCGGTGGCACCTGCGGCGCCGGGAAGGCGCCGAAAGCGACCTGGAAAAATCGTGGCGCCAGATCGTGCGCTGGCTGGTGGCCGACGTGCCCCAGCGCGTCGAGGTCGAAACGCGGCGGCCGGCCGAGCGGCAAGCGGGCGCGCAACGGATTGCCGTGCGGGTCCGTGACGAAAAGTTCGAGCCGCTCGACAACGCCGCGGTGCGGGTCCGTGTCAAAACACCCGACGGCCGCGAGATCGAGCTTGCCGCCCAGGCCGCTGAGCGTCGTTCCGGCGAGTATGAAACGACGTTCGCGGCGACAGCGCCCGGCGCCTACCGGGCCGAAGTGGTCGTCGTGGCTGCCGACGCCAGCGAAGTCGGCCGGCGCGAGACCGGTTGGGTGGTTGAGCCCGCGATCGACGAGTTGCGCACGCTCCGTCCCAACCGGTCGTTGCTGACACAACTCGCCGCGGCAACCGGCGGCGAGCTCGTCACAGCCGACCGGCTCGATCGTTTCGTCGGCGATTTGCCGAACCGCAAGATCCCCATCGTCGAGAGCTGGACTTATCCGTTGTGGCACCAGTGGACCGTGTTTTCGTTCGCCATCGGGTGCCTGGTCGGAGAGTGGGGGCTGAGGCGATGGAAGGGGCTGCCGTGAAGGTAATGACGATCCGAGAAAGTCTGAACTCATGCCTTGGCTCATCTTGACTCTTTCCCTGTGCCTCGCATCCGCCGCCGCCGACCGGCCGTTCGTACTGGTGGTCGTGGGTGCGCCGGGCAGCGACGAGTACGGCAAGCAATTCCAAGAGTGGGCCGGCCGTTGGCAAGAGGCGGCGGGGCAGGGCGGTTTCGAATTCGCCGCCGTCGGCCTCGACGAGGCGGGCCACCTGGACGACCGAGAGCGGCTGCGGCAGAGGCTGACGGAAGAGGCCGCGAATTCTCGGCGGGAGCTTTGGCTGGTGCTGATCGGCCACGGCACGTTCGACGGCCGCACGGCGAAGTTCAATCTTCGCGGCCCGGACGTCTCGGCCGGCGAGCTGGCCGAATGGCTGGGGCGGTTTGCGGGGCCGCTGGCGGTCGTCAACTGCGCGTCGGCCAGCGGGCCTTTCATCAATGCGCTTTCCGCGCCCAACCGCGTCGTGATCGCCGCGACCAAGAGCGGCCACGAACAGAACTTCGCTCGCTTCGGCGATTACCTCTCGGCCGCGATCGGCGACCCCAGCGCCGATTTGGACAAAGACCATCAGACGTCGCTTTTGGAGGCGTTCCTGCTCGCGGCGGCGAGGGTCGAAGAGTTTTACGCCGACGCCGGCCGCCTGGCCACCGAGCACGCCCTGATCGACGACAACGGCGACCAGCTCGGCACGCCCGCCGCCTGGTTCGAAGGTGTGCGCGCCGTGAAAGTCGCCAAGAACGGCGCCAACCCCGACGGCGTGCTTGCCGGCCAGCGTCATCTCTTGCCAAGCTCGCACGAGCGGCGCCTCACCGCCGAGGCACATTCGCGGCGCGACGCGCTGGAACGCGAAATCGCTCAATTGCGCCCGCGCAAGGGCCAACTGTCCGAGGACGAGTACTATCGCCTACTCGAGCCCCTCATCGTCGAGCTGTCGAAACTCTACGAGGAAAGTAACGAGGACGCGGCGAGCCCGTAAGCCGCACCACTGCGGCGACTCGGCGTCGCAGAGGCTGGATAGGTCATTTTGAAATCTGTTTTCTTGGCGGCCGTGGCCAAACGAGCACGAACACGAGCGAAGGGAGAATTGCCGGCGGCTCATGGTTGTTTGTGGATTGGCGAAGAGAGGATCGAATTATGAAAACCATCGAGTTGTCCCAAGTTGCGGCGCTGACGCCCCACGTGCAACCGGGGAGTTACGAGCCTGTCGTGCTTACGCAAAACGGTCGGACCGT
>DATLQY010000496.1:0-4335 GCA_035534975.1 Pirellulales bacterium | reverse complement strand
GCAAGTAAGGCCACACCGGCTCGTGGCCGCCAGCCGACCCACCGCTGGGGGCGTACTCGCCGCAGTTCACGATGTACACGCAACCGGCTCCGCCCGCCCCCGCGAAGCGGTTAGTTCAACTTGGGCTTTTGAGGCAAAAGTCGTTTTTTGGGATTCGAGTGAATCTGTTCGTGCGGCGTAGAACGGAATTCATTCCGTTTCCCGCTTCTAACGGAATAAATTCCGTTCTACGTGCGGAACGAAATCGATATAACGACGTTCCAGCCCAAAGCCCAAGTTTTTAGCGGCCCAGCCGCGGCCTGAGGCAACCGTTCGACCATTCGTTTGCGAGAATACTCCTCTTGACGCGTGGGACGAGGATAAGGTAAACCGTCGCCTCGCCAACCGCGGGCGGAAGGCGCAAGCGTTGATCCAATCCGCCTAGCGGACCGGAAAGGAACGATCTTCATGGACGATCAGGTCACCCATACCGCCCCTAGCGCCACGACGCAGAAGTCCGGCTTGCTCACCGGGCGACTGGGCCGCCTGGTGAGGCGCGGCGCCGGGCCGTTTTCTCGCCGGCAGCCCCTCGGCAATCCGCCCGCCGCCAGCCCCGAACCCGACCCGCGCGAGACGGGCGTCACCCCCGCCCTGCGATCGCGCTACCAGGATATCGTCGAAGAACCGTTCTGGGAAATCGCCCACAAGTGTCTGCCGCACACGTTCCTGCTGATCGAGCGGCTGTACCACATCTACAAGACGATCGAGTACATTTGCCGCCACGACGTCGAGGGCGACATCGTCGAGTGCGGCGTGGGCAAGGGTGGCAGCGTGATGGCCGCCGCGGAGACGTTGGCGCACTTCCGGTCGACCGACCGGAAGTTCTACGTCTATGACACCTTCGTGGGCATGACTCCGCCCGGCGAGTACGACTTCGATTATTTCGGCAACCACCAGTCCAAGCTCGACCCGCGCCTCCTGAAATGGCAGGGTAGCGACCAGTACGAAGTGATCCGGAACAAGTTGCGCGCCTGCCGCTATCCGTACGACCGTTTCGTACTCGTCAAGGGCCCGGTCGAGGAAACGTTGCCCGGCGTGGCGCCGGAGAAGATCGCGTGCTTGCGACTGGACACCGATTTCTATGAATCGACCAGGCAGGAGTTGGAGCACCTCTACCCGCGCCTCGTTTCCGGTGGGGTACTGACGATCGACGACTACGGCCATTACCTGGGCGCGCGCAAAGCGACGGACGACTATTTCGCCGCCTGTCGAGACCGGCTCTTGTTCCACCGGATCGATTACACCGCGCGCGCGGGCGTGAAGCCTTAGGGCCTTCGCAAGAAACCCGGAGCTTCCCCTGATGGCCAAGATCAAGTTGCAGCAGGTGGATCTCACGTTCGACATCCGCAAGAACGTGCGCGTCACGCTCAAAGAGTTCCTGGTCCGCGGCCTGTTCCGGCGCAGCGTCAATCCGCGGATGCGGGTCCGCGCGCTACAGGACATCAACCTCACGCTCGACGAGGGGGACCGCGTCGGCATCATCGGCCACAACGGGGCGGGCAAGAGTACGCTGTTGAGGCTGCTGGCCGGAATCTACCCGCCCACCAAGGGAAAACGGCTGGTCACGGGGCAGATCAGCTCGTTGTTCGACATCACGCTGGGGTTCGAGTCGGAGGCCACCGGTTGGGAGAACATCAACTACCGGAGCTATCTGCAAGGCGAGACCCCGCGCACGATGAAGGACAAGATTCAGCCGATCGCCGAGTTCAGCGAGTTGGGCGACTTTCTCGACATGCCCGTCCGGCACTATTCGTCGGGCATGTCGGTGCGGCTGGCCTTTTCGATCGCCACGGCGATCGAGCCGGAGATCCTGCTGGTCGACGAGGTCTTGTCGGCCGGCGACATGGCCTTTCAGGAGAAGGCCAGGCGGCGGATGCAGGAGATGATGAGGAAGGCCAAGATCATCGTGATGGTCAGTCATGACCTGACATCGATCGCCCGGCTCTGCGACCGCGCCATCTGGCTCGACCACGGCACGATCCGCGCCGACGGCCCGGCGCCCGACGTGATCGACGCCTACACCACCCACGTCAACGGTCCCGCCAAGGCGGCGGCCTGAGAGGCTATCCGAAAACGCGCGGATCGTCGCCTTTCGCTCCGCGAAAGTACGCCCTTTCGCGGAGCGAAAGGCGACATATTTCCCACCGCGAACGGGTTTTCGGATAGCCCCTGAGACGACGGGTATCGCCAACCACCGGAAACGTCCGAATTCACCGCGGCATTCGAACGGATTGCCGCGCGGCAACAAACAGCCGCTAAATGACCTTGCATGATCATGGGAGGCCAAACATCTGTAGGGAACGCCCTCCGTGGCGTTCCGTATTCCCATGATCGTGAAAGGTCATTTAGGGTCGCGGAAGTTGGTCCCTCCTGGCCCGCACGTTTGTGCAACAGCCTTGGCCGCGCGCACTTGCATCAAACGCTGGTCGCCAGCGCCATCCGCTCGGTCGACCGCTTGACATCCTTGCAGCGCGCAACGGCGGAACCGCCGAGATCGGCCCGCATCTGGTCGAACAGTTTTTCAATGTGCGACCGCGTCTGCTTGAACGAGCGGCCGGTGGTCAATGCGATCTGGCCGATCGAAACGTCGTCCTTGCGCGCCAAGACGATCTCCCGATCAGCCGTTGAAAGCCGGCGTAGCGCCCGCCGGACCGCCACGACGTCTTCGGCACGCTGCGCCGCCAGTTCCGGCCCCGGCTCGCGCGTCGCAATCATGTCGAGCACGCCTTGCGCTTCCGGATCGTTTCCCGTATTCGTCGGCCGCCAACCCTTGGCCTTGCGCCGCCGTTGCCTGTCGATCAAATAATGTTCGAGGATGTTCAAGAACCAGGCCATGAAGGCCTCTGCGGACGTGACCACGAAGTGCTTGAGCCGACGACATGCTTTCAGCCTCACCGCTTGAAGCGCGTCTTCGGCGTCCTCACGCGTGCCGCCCAGCCAATCGTCGACGCAAACCAACGCCCGGCGGAAAGCCAGCTTGCTCGCCAGCAGCAGGGCATGGCCCAAAGCCTCCTCGCGCGCCTTGCCCGTGGCCGTGCGTGCTTCGTCCAAGAATCGGTCCAATTGAAGCAGCGATTCACTCGACAGCATCATCGCCTCCTTGCGGCAAGCGGCTCGAAGAACCGAGCCGCGACGCCGCGGAAATGTGCTCCGCGCTACACGAGTTCCATCGCATCCGCCGCGCGGAATTCAGAAATGAAACCGCCGCCCGATCCCAGAGCGGCCAATCGAACTCTAGATCCAACCACCAAGATTATCTAGGGGCAGAATGGGGGAAGTCTGGGGGCAATCTGCGGGAAGTCGCGCACAATTGCGACCCCGCTGATGGGCACCCGGCTGGTCGGTCTACCGCAAAGTGCACTTCTTACTTTTTCCGACGCGACATGGTCAATGACCTAAATGGGCTAAGCACCGCCTAAAAATGGAAAGTAAAGTGACGTCCAAGTCGGGCGCATGGACGACAGGCTCGGCGGCGAACCGGGTCCCGAATGATTTCTCAGGATTTCCAAGTTACCCACCGACGGAAATCGACGTAACTGCTTGTCCATCGGTGACCAAACCCCCACCTCGGAACTAAAAGCAAAGAATCTTGAAGTTTATTTCAGGATCTTTTCACCGTGGAAATGATGCCGCAAAGTTTTTCCGCTCTGGCGTTTATGGCGACAAGGATGGCCGAATTGAAGAAGCTGCGATTTTTCTCTAGGGCAACGACCCCGAGTTTTACGTTTCTTATAGATAGGTAGACGAATTGCAAGAGGCAAACGATACGTCGGACACGGTGGCGCCGAGGTTCGGCGCTTCCCCGAACTTGAGCCGACGAGTTGGGGCGCGACAAAACCGTTCATCAATCAATTGCGCGGTCCAAACGAATCCACGCCATGTCACGCGATCGACGAAATCGGCCGGACGACCCGGTGCCCCAAGCCGCGTCGGCGCCCATCGACGGAATCCTCACGCGCGCATTGATCGCTTTGCCGCTAGGCACCTCGCCGGCCAACGAACGATGCGGGATGATGCGGAGGCCTTGAACCATGAACCCTGATTTGCGACTTCCGGCAACTTTTCACATTTAATTTTTCCCTCTTTCCCCTCGCCAAAGGCCCTCCCATGTGGCTCAAATCGAAAACCCCCAAGGCATCCGAACGCAAGCGCGGGCCGGTCCCACGCCGAAAACTCTTAGCGATCAGCGGCACGTCGCTGCCCGGCGGGGCGAGCACGTCGGCGGCCGGCGAGCAGGGCATGGGCTTCGGCGGCTCGAGCTCGACGGGCGCACCCAGCGCCATGCTGGACACCGGC
>DATLQY010000495.1:0-10749 GCA_035534975.1 Pirellulales bacterium | reverse complement strand
CTACGGTCATCCGAAACCGCTGGCCAGATTATAGCCACCGACCTGCCGCGCGAGAACACCTGTTCAGACCGCCGGTTCGCGAAAGCCGGCCGCCCCAACCCCCAATTTCAGGCCATTTTTTGGGTCAGCGGGAATTGCTGTGCTCGATCCGTCGCGGTATTGGCTGTTGCGAGAGGCTGACGTTAAGGTGCGTGAGCCTCCAGACAAGGCGGAGGGAACGCATTCAATTCGCCTGGAATATCAGGACAGCGACGGCCTTCCAGTACCGACGCGCTGCGTGATTCACGTTGACGCTCAAGTCACCGGGCCCGCTGCTGGATTGTCTGGCCAAGATCAGGTTCATGACGATCTGGTTTGGGAATTCGACTTCCACAGGCTCGCGAATGCAAGTGAGCGAGACTTCACGTTGTCGGCGTTTGGCATTCCGGAACCGATCCGGCCGGCGGCGAGCCGCTGGCGTCGCGGTACGCGGCTTCTCGTCCTGATCGCACTTGGCACCGTGTTATTGGTCGTGGGAATCCTCCTGCGTCGACGGTTTTCGCACCGCGAGGCGAATCCGCGCGCGTAAGCGGTGTAACCCGTTTTAACCTATCAGCCAGTTGGGATCTGGTGAGCGAATCGCTGCCGGCGTGTCGCCGATGAAACGTGCCTCTGTACTAATTGTTCCAGCTTTGCTCGGCGCACACGCAGCCCTTTTGGTGTGGACCGCGGCGCACAATGGCGTGACGGTCGATGAGGTCGGCCACTTACCCGCGGGCCTGTTCATCTGGCAATTTGGGACGTTCGACCTCTATCGCGTCAATCCTCCGCTAACGCGTGCGCTGGCCGCGCTTCCGCTGGCGATCGCCTCGCCGAAGACCGATTGGCGCCTTTACGGCGCAGGGCTTTTGGCGCGACCTGAGTAGCTGGTCGGTCAGGATTTCGTGGCGGCGAATTCCCACGATTGGTTCAGGTATTTCTTTTTGGGCAGGTGCGCGCTGATCCCGTTGAGTATTCTTGGCGCCGCGCTCTGCTATCGCTGGGCGCGGGATTTGTATGGCTTCTGGCCGGGTGTCGCGGCACTCGCGCTTTGGTGCTTTTGCCCCAATATGATCGCCCACGGGGCCACCGTCAGCGCCGACGCCGGCGCGGCTGCCCTCGGGGTAGCGGCGGGCTACGCGTGTTGGCGTTGGTTGAGCACGTCGACCCGGACGAGCGCCGCGCTGGCGGGCGTGGCGCTGGGGCTTGCCGAGCTTGCCAAGTCGCAATGGATCGTGCTCTTCGCTCTTTGGCCCTTGCTGTGGTGCGCGCACCGGCGTTGCTCGGCGTCTCGCCGGATGGGACGCGGTCCGCCTCTCGGCCAGCTCGCCGCCGTTTGGCTGCTTGGGCTGCTCGTGCTTAACGCCGGCTACGGATTTACGGGCTCGCTCCTGCCGCTGGGCGACTATCGATTTGCGAGCCGCGCGCTTGGCGGGACGACGTTGCCCGGGGCGAACCGCTTTTCGGAGACGTGGATGGCGGATCTCCGCGTCCCACTTCCCAAGGACTATGTCACGGGGCTCGATCTTCAAAAACTTGACTGGACTTTTGCAAATTAGGTCAGGTGTAGGGCGGCGAGCACGTATTCATCGTCTTTTCCGCATTCGGCGACTTGGTGGACGACCCAGGTGATGGTGGCGCGGAGCGTCTCGTCCAGCATCGCACCACAGGCTTCGCCGATGGTCTTCAGCCGACACAGAGCCCAATCGCGCGCACGGTCCTGCCGCAGTTGGAGCATGAGCAAACTGTACGCCAGCATAACCAGGTACATGTGCCGGGTCTGGCCCTGGCCGTCGCGAAGCTGACAGTCTCCCATTCCAAGCTGTTGCTTACCGTCCCGATGATAAGTCTGCGTTCCCGTCCAACGATACCGATACGTACGCAGGATGCGACACACTTCCCAGGTCGTCCGGTTGGTAACTGGAATTTTGCGCGGCGCGCCATCGCGGCGGTGGTTCCAGATGATTACGATCCGCAGCTTGTGATTCACTTTCGGAATGTGAAGCGTACAGGTGAAGTACCATTGCCGCTTGTCGCCGCGGCGCAGTTCCTTTCGATCTTCCGGCGGAATCGACGCCGCCAAAGCGTCGGCCCGCAGTTCCGTCCCTTTCCACTGCAGTTTGCGATTGAACTTCAAGTCGCCCACGTAGCCGCGCGGCCGGGCCGACTCGTCTCGCTTGGAATGAATGTGGTTCAGGTTCTCGGCGTTGGTGAAGTAGCTGTCGAACGTGAAATCTCCGGGGATTTGCCGCTCGCAAACCCAATCCACCAACTCACAGAACAGCGCCGTGTGGTCCAGGAAGGTTTCGCCCGTGGCCTCGCACTGCTCGCGCTTTTTGAAGCGCCGGAACTCCAAGGGATAGTGCTTGCCGCTGGTGCAGACGTAATTGGCGATGAGATCATCGTGGGCGATCTTATAGCGCTCCTCGGCATGGTCCCAAAACCAGCCCACGTCCTTAATGAACTTGCCATCGTGATCGATCAGTGTGTCGTCCAAGGCAATCACGCCCTGCGGGCTGTAACGGGTGCTCGGGTCGCGCTGCAGACGCTCCAGGCGGCGCTCATTCAAGGCCTGCTCGTCCCACGCGGCTTCGGTGATGAACCGATTCAAACACGACTGATCGGTCGTATCAACGAATTCACTGTTGATGCCGGCGACCGTCTTGTTATCGGCCACCATCAGGCCAGTCAGATACTCGCCGAAATGCCGGCGTTGTGGCTGGCAAGCAAACAAATCGCCGAACTCGTCCATCGCTTCGCGAACCACTTGCCGAAACTCGACAATCGCCGGCACGTCCGAACCCTCCCTGGTCGTGATTTGACCGACGCCTCCCGCGCCGGCCCGAAAAGGCCCAAATTAGACGCCAAACCCCCTATTTTTCCAAGGCCAAATCCAAGTTTGCAAAAGCCCAGATCAAAGAAATAGCCGATTTTCTTCGCGGTCTCGATCAGCCGTGTTCCTTCAACCTCCAGCACTCCGCGCGGAACGCCATCGGAGCAGAACAGCGCGTCGCATTGGCCCCGCTTGCCCTGCTCGCTGTAGCCGTTGGTGGGGCCGGATTCGATGGCGGTATGGCGCTCGGGAGACAGAGAGATCCACCAATCGACGAGCAGGCCGACAAGCGTGCAGTCTGCATTGCCGAAAGTTCGCGCAGCCACGTCCCAGCGCACGCGTTTCAGGTCATCAAGGCAAGTCTCGAATGGGTTCAAATCACCCTTCCTGCAAGCACTAGCCTGCCGTTAGAACGTTTTATCGCCGGCATCTCAAAACTACCTGCTGGATCGATTGGACCGCGAGTAGCGGCGATGGTCTTACCGCGGCCAGTCGGGAAAATGGCCGCTCGGAATAACGATATTCGTCTTCGCGCCGCGCGGAGGCGTCGTTCGTCGCCACCGACCGTTGACTCTCTTGTTGCTGTCCCGCGTTCCCTCGATCGTGTAGACGAAGCCGTCCAGAGCCTGGTGCCGTGCCGCCGCCACGTATCCTTTAGTGAGCGTCCGGTATTGACTTCCGTACTCGGTGGTGTCTTCGATGGATACGTTCTCCGCAAACTCGTTCCAGCTCGATATGAGAACGTATCGAGGCTGATGTCGTAGCACCTCCAGCCACATACGTTTGTAGTACTCCCCGTTATTCCTCGGAAAAACGTCTGGAGAGTCCGGTCGCGACCAACTCGTCGTCACAGACATGGCTTCTTTGTTTGGGAGCGGCATACCTCGCACCGCCCAGGCGAACCCGGATTTGCTCTCCGGTCTATGGCCGGCGTAGGTTTTGCGGATCGTCCATTGCTCGTCGCTCCAATCAGGCCACGAATCTTTGTCGATGTACCAGAACAAGAGGGGTTTGCCGTCGAGTCGTGCGTAGGAGGGCCGCGATGCATAATGTTCATAGAGGTAGGTGACCGAATCAAGCCAAGCCTGGCGATTGTTATGTACGTTAAGCTCTCCTCCTGGAGCAATGGCGAGCAAGATCCTCTCCTTTTCCGGCCGCTTATCCATCCAGTCGAACCAAGTCTTGATTCTCCTGTCGATCTGCCCCTCGTCGACAAGCACACAGTTCGTGTCGTCAAATACGAGAAATGAGATCCCACAGTCGCGCATCTGTTCGACTTGCCTCTTGATGACGGCGGGATCCTCACAATCGTAGGCCCCACCTGCTGGAAAATGGCGCCGCCATTGTCGAACGTCTCCCCAGTGTGGGTTGATGTCTCCATGCTTGAGACTCCAGAAGGGGTGGTACCAGCACCCTACGATCAGTGTCGGCTCGTGCCGGTCGAGGTCAAATCCTTGCTGGACCAGGTTCAGCGGGGGTTTCCCGTCGATGCCCGCAAGGCGTAGACGCAGAGCAGGTCGTTGCGATACCGACTTATCCTCGCGCGACGCGAACGATACAGCCTTGCCAGGGGCCTTGCCCCAGACAAGGAACCCGTGATTGGCTCGACGCCCCGCGATCCAGCTTGTGACGAGCGCCGGGTCAAGCGACCACTTGTACCATCGCGGCTCTGGCCCTTGCAGCGTTGTGGTGCCGAGAAGCTTCCCCGCCAGAGCCGTCGCGGAGCCCTTTGGCCAGCCGTCTCGGCCGTTCCAGGTTTTTAGCGTTGCCCCGTCCCGCAAGTCCGTCTTCGCATCGCCCGAGCCCTCGCGCCAGTCCGCCAGGAACTCATAGACTCCCACGTCCCAAGGCCGCTGCACTTCTTCGTCGGCGAATCCAACGGAAGTGCAGCACAGTTCCAATGTGGCCTGTTTGACCACGGCGTCCTTCGGTATCACCACGTCGTCAAGGGAGAACTTGATCAACGACGCGCCGTCGAACTGCCAAATCCAGATCGTCGGTTCGCCGCCGACGTTACGGTCAGCGAGCCGCGGATCGACGGAAATAGCGGTGTCGCGAGTGCCGCGGTAGCCGTCACGACCGTCTTGCAGCACCAGCTCAATCTCACCCGCTTGCGCGGCGCACGTCAGGAAGGCTATGACAAAAACCGAACGCAAAGACATAATCCGCGACGTCAGTAGGTGATGCCCGTCATTATGCGCTTCTGCATCAGCGCCTTGCAAGCAGCGCAGAAAGAGGGTGGTGGCCTAACAGATGCATTGCCGCCATCAGTCGATCGGCTCAACGCCCAGCCATCGTATGCGACCCGTCTGCGTAGCCTCAATTGTGCATCGAACCCTCTTGGCACCCTCGCATCGCGCCACTAGGTCTTGCCTGCCGATCGTCGGCATGGGCCGATCATCGTACCAGTCGTGCCTTGAAGTGACGCCCATTTCGTCGCACTGCCTCACGAAACCCTCTTCGTCGTCTGGTCGCACCAGCACTTGCGGCTTTTCTCCGCCCCACCGCTCAATGATCGTGCCGTCAAAGGTGAATTGAGCCATTGCAGTAATGTTCTCATTTATTATGGCGAACAGGCACGAAACGGATTTCCAGACGGCGGTCAAGCGCCGCAGCAATGCGCCGCAGCATGCTGAGCGAATGTCCCTTGTAGTCGGCATCCTCCAACATACAAATGACCGACGAACTCGTTCCAATCAGCTTGGCAAGCTGCCTTTGGGTCAGGCCGGCTTTCGTCCGCAGTGCGTAAATCTTTCCGGCAACCTCGTCATTGGCCTCGGCCTCCTCCAGCGCCGCTAGCATATCGGGCTTGCCCTCAAAATAACGGCGGTCCATGATCTCCACGGCATCCTGCGTTGGCTTTCTTTTCTTGGCCATCGTCATCCTTCCTCGTGCGTGTGCCATAACGGAGCGTTGGCGAACGCTTGCTTGCGGCGGACCGCCATGTCAATTTCCCCAGGCGGAATCCGCCGCTCCTTCACGATACCGTGCGAAACGACCGCAGCAGCGCTTCCATGAAAGAAGTAGAGCAAGCGATAGTTGACCCGCTGCAATCGAATGCGCAATTCGTAAATACCGTCTCGCAAGTAGTCGGCTTCCGGCCGACGAAGTTCATGACCCAGTTCCTGCAGGCGGGCAAGCCTCACCCGGCATTTGACCAGCGCATCGCGTGGCAACTCGTCAAGCCACTCCAACACGGGCACGGTCCCGTCGTCCTCGCGATAAAACACGACTCGCGTCTGAGGCATTCGCGTCCCTCGGTAAGCATGTTCGTATATTTACGAACGGAAGTCAAGTCTCCGCCACGGAGTGTCGGAGCTACCATGCTTGCCATGCCTCTCATTCGCCATACCCCAGGCATAAGATCCGGCCGTCGGTCGTGGCCATATAGATGCGGCCGTAGGCGGTCGACATGCCGTCCCAGACCGGTAGGGCGTCGAGGTCCAAATCCGCGAGCGCGCTGCCGTCCGTCGTCGAGACGACGGTGAATCGTCCGCCCTTTTTCCCCTCCAACGAGTCGGCTTGCGCCTGCAACTGTTCCTGGATCGCCGGATCCTTCGCCGCCAGGCGCTCCAGAGCGTATTCCTCATCCAGCAGGTCGGGCGGACCGGAGACGATCAACGCGTCCTTGCCAAGAACCATCGCCCGCGCGAAGACGGGCACGAACTTCGTCCAGTTGTGGTCGAAGCCCAGTTGCTTTCCGTCGCCCGCGGCCACGGCGGCCGGGCCCGCCGCCTTGGGAAAGACAACGGCCGTCCCGATGCGGCCTTTGCCGGTCGGCAACTTGCCGAGATCGCCGTCGTTGTTCTTGCCCGAGTCATCCTTCGCGTTGCCGTCGTCGAACGTGCAGTGTACGACCACGTCGGCTTTCATCGCGCGGGCCTCTTCCGGCGCCTGAAAAGACGTGGCGACTTCCGCGGCTGTCAGAGCCCGATGCGTGATCCGCACTTCGTCGATCGAGCCGACGAACGGGAACCCGTTCTTGTACGACCCGACTTCGCCGGTGTCGCCCCCCAACTCCAGCTTCTGCTTCGGTTCGCTCGAGATGAGGGTTGGCGTTTTGCCGGAAGCTGCCAGCACTCCATCGACGTACAACCGCATGTCCTTCTCCCGCGTCAGCACACCGGCAAGGTGGTGCCAACCGTTCTTCAACCGATCGGGAGTCTGGATCTCGGTCAGATTGTCTCCGGATCGTATGGCGAAGGTCGGCTTGCGGTTCTGCAGGAACAGAGCATACCCCTGCGCGGGCCCGCCGTGGGCGACGATGACGCCGCCCGGACCGTCGGGCTTGACCCACGCCTCCACCGTCAGCGGCTTGTTCGTGGGATCGATGCTGGGCGTCACGGCAAACTCGACCGTCTCCGGACCATTGCGTCGCTCGTTGGCCATCGGGGCCGGCGCCACCGCATCGCGGTTCGCCGAGAAGAGCTGATGCTCCAGCGGCGTTGTCCAGCGGTAGTACTGTGGCTGCCGGGCATAGCCGTAAATCTCTTTGTCGTTGAACACCAAGATGCGACCCGACGGCGTGTGTTTGCCGGCCTGGAAGTAGCCGTTGTGTCCGCCGGCAAAGTTTTTGCCGTAGACCCAGTACGCGCGATGGAACCAGGTGTCGTCGAGAAAGCCCATCGGGGCAAACAGGTGGCGGCCGGGACCGGCCTGCGTTCCGCCTTGCTTCGCGGCATCGCCGGAAACCGGTCCGATTTCCTGACGCTGGCCGGCGTCGTCGAACTTCTGAGACCGCAGATAAACGCACTCGCCGTCGGTGCAGAGGATGTCCGCTAGCGCCACCGGCATCTGCAGCGTTTGCAGGCGATTTTGAATGTCTTCGCCCGTTTCGGGATCGCGATCGTTGAGCACGGTTTGGCCGAGCTTCTTGCCGGTCCGCGGATCGAGCCGCACGTACCACATTCCGCCATCCAGGAAGCTCGACCGACCGACGACGAAGTGGGCCACGTCTTTCTCGATCATAATCGAGCCGTGGACCGGCCAGACGGATTCGAGTTGTTCGAAAGCCATCAGCCGGCGATCGAGCGGAGCCGCCCGATAACGCCACAACAGGGCACCGTCGCTGGCGCGCAGGGAGTAAACCCAGCCGTCCATCGAGCCAAAGAAGAGCCGCCCGTTCCAGTAGGTCGGCGGCGAGTCGATTCGCCCGCCGGCCGTGTAGGTCCAGCGCGACTTGCCGGTCTTGGCATCGAGCGCGTGCAACGTGTGCTGATCGATCTGGGCCACGTAAACCAGGCCGCCGGCCACCACGATCGCCGATAGCCGCCCCGGTATCTCGGTCTCCCAGTTATGACTGAAATCGCCGCCAAGTTCCGCAGCGGAGTATCCACTGCGCTGATTGTCGTGGCGAAACGTCGGCCACTCGTTTGCGGCTGCGGCTTGTTCCTTGAGCGGTTCCCCGAACGCCTTTCCCAACTCCAGGCGGCCTTCCTCCGGAATCACCTCCGGCAGAATGGGCGTCTTCGGCGCCGCGGCCAGGGCGTTGATGCCATACAGCTTGGCCTCGGGATAGCAAGCACAGTTGTGGGGCGGCGCATAGAGCAGCCCGTTGCAGGGAAGCACGCCATACAGGCAGGCGCCGCGCACCCAGTGATTGATGTCCCAGTGCTTCGCCTTGAAGTCGACCAGCTCGATGCCGGTGCGCGACGGAATAATGAAGCGGTCGGTCGCCTTGGCAATGTAACAGCGGTGATGGAACCAGTAGGTGTCGATGTCGGGCGGGAACTCGATCTTCACTTCGCCGGTGAGCAGGTCGCGTCCCTTGTAGATACCGCTGTCGCGTCCGCTCGTCGTCGGCGCCACCCACACCATGCCGCCCGCGATGATGATGTCCTGCGGCGACTGGTAGCCCGACGGCGCGTGTTCCGACTCCCAGCGCATCTTCCCGTCGGCGGCGTCGTAAGCCCGCATCTTCCCTTCGCCGCCGGCATACAGCACGAACGGTTCGTGGAGCACCAGTCGGGGGCCGAAGTTGAACTGAATCGACTTGCGACGAGACGCCGGTTCGGTGGACCAGAGCGGTTTACCGTTCTTGGGGTCGAGGCAAACGATCTTGTCGCCGTCGTGGAAGATCACCCGCTTTTCGTTGGCGCAGAGCGTCAGCGGAGCCACTTTGCTCCTATGCGACCAGAGCCGCTTGCCCGTCGCCGCGTCGAAGGCCATCACGTCGCGCGGCTTTTCGTTCCAGACAAACTCCGTGGCGACTCGGCCCTGATCGCCGGTGTTGAGTTTCGGAGCGAACTCGTCCAGTTCCGCGGCGCCCCGGTTGACCAGCAGGAAAAGCGTTCCGTGGTCGAGCAGGAGCTCTTCGGTGGACTTGGTTCCTTCGAAGACGCGTTTCGTTTTGCCCGTGGCCCCGTCGAGGTGCGAGACCGGGGCGCGAATGCCCAGCGTGAGATAGAGATCGTCGCCGTCGGCGACCAGCCGCCGCGCAAGCTGCGTCGGCCCGCTCTTGAGCGGCCACATCTGGTCGTGCCACTTCTCGATCGGTTGCTTCCAGAGAATCGTTCCGTTGAAGGCGTCGCGAGCGATGAGCTGCCAGTCGGACGGTAGTTCGATCGAAATGCGCGAGCCTTCGTCCAGGATGTAGTACATCCGGCCCCGCGACGACACCAGCGCGCTCAGGCTCGACATCCGGTCGTGGTGCCGAGACCATCGCGGGCTGCCGACCCATTGCAGCCGCTCGGGAGGAGCGACTTCCGTATCATGCGCCACTGGATTGCCGCCGGCATCGTGGAAGTAATGGGTCCAGTCGTCGATCTCCGGTGGAACCGGTTTGACGATTTTCTTCCAGCCGCCGTTCTCGCGAATGCAAGCCACTCCACGCGGGCAAAGAACTCGCTCGACCTCGGCCTGCGGCACGTCGCCGAGGTTCTCGGCCACGACGAGGTTGACCATGCCGTCGATATACGGCAGCGACTTGCCATCGAACCGGTCCACACTGACCGGGCCGTAGACGCCGGCGGCCTGCAACGCCGCTCGCGTCTCGGCGATCCGCGCAGCCGATGTGTCGAGGCCGTGTACCTGGTATGAATCGGTTGCCCGCAAGGCCGCGGTCAGTTTTCCATCTCCGCAGCCCAGATGCACGACAAACCCGCCGCGGACGCCGCTTTGCTCAAGAACTTCACGGGCGAGATCGGCCGGGGCGGCGGCCGGCGTCGCGCCACACGCCAGGATCATGGCAACGGAATACGCAAACATGGTTCGGCTCCCTAGGGCAAGTCGGAGGTGCGACAGGCGAAATCAAAAATGGCCAATTGATCGGAGTATACGCGACGACCCGGCCTTACACCAGAAGCGGAACGTCAGGACCGACCGGCCCGCGCAGCGCGCTGCGCGACCTGCCCGGCGTCCGCTTCGGCCGCAGCGGTCGTGGCGTAAGCGTCCTCGCCCAGATGCCGTCGAGACAGTCGAAATCGGCGATCCTGCCCACGCCCGGCAGCGGCGGCCTCATGCGGTCATGCGCAGCGCGCTGCGCATCGCGAGCGGCTTTCGTCTCATGGCACGGCGACCGATTTTCGGCGAACACCCCTTCCGGCCACTGCGGCGCAGCGCGCTGCGCGTCGCGACATTATGCCAACCACAGCGGTGGCATCCCGAGGTGAAAAGCTCACGCTGCCGGCATCGCTGGTCGAGCGCATCGGCTCCGGCCGCTGGCTGATGGTCTTGGTCATAAAACGCGGCGGAATTCTCCATTGCGAAAGTCGACCGGCCATGTATAAGCATTGTTTGTGATTCTATTGGCGGCCGGGGACTGGACCGCGCGAGACGGCCTCTCGCTGCGCGAAATCTGCCGTCGGCTTAAAGAGCAACAAGTCCCAACGCGCGGCGGTAAGGATTGGTGGGATCCGACCACGGTCGCCGGGATGCTGAAAAATGCCGCATATACGGGC
>DATLQY010000494.1:0-3745 GCA_035534975.1 Pirellulales bacterium | reverse complement strand
CCGCTCGCCACGTTCGCTCCCTACCCCAGCCGCCGCCTCCTGCTCCAAATTCGTCAGCACGACCAGCGGCAGGTCCAGCCCGTACCGGTTGACCCACTCCACCAAGGGCGGCAAGTTGCTCCTCACGCCGGCCCAGAGAATGAACCCTCGCTCGCTTTCGCTCGGGTAGACGGCCATTTCGCGGCTGGCGAACTTCAGATGGTGGTCCATGTACGTCACCGGCGCGAACGGCTCGAAATACGCGCGCAGGCGTTCGCAATGCACAACGATCCGCGCGCAGCACCGCAGGCCGGCCGCGTCGGCCGCGATCTCGGCTTGGGCGCCGTAGGCATCGACCGGCGCGTAAACGACGGCCGCGCGGCGCGCGAGCCTTTCGATCGCCTCCGCCGTCGGCAGGTGTTTGACGATCACGGCCACGTCGCACTCCGGAAACTCGTTCCAGCCGAACCTGGCCGAATCGAAGCAGCCGGCCAACTCGCGCTGGAGATCGGCCCCGACCCATTCCCACGAGCCCCATCCCGGCGTGACGGGGCCGAACGCCACGCGCAGCCGCGCACGCGCGCCCCGCGCCGCGGGAGTCGTGTTTCGGTTGGCTGGAAATGCGACGTTCATGGGCAACAAATGACCAACGACCTTTCCACGGACCAACTCGGATGAACACGGATGGAAAAAGTCTCACGCAAAGGCGCCAAGGCGCAACGCAATCAGGATGACAATCTGTGAAATCGGTGGACCGTCTTCCTAGTCGTGCGTCCGACTTCCGACCTCGAACCTCCGACCTCTGACTTTTAACTTTCACCACTCACCACTCACCACTCGACCTCATCACCCCCCTCTATCTGGATCTCTGCACTGACGACATCGATTCGTTCCAAAAAATTCATCTTTTCTGGTGCCCGTCATCGTCCGACCAACCGAGAGCAGCGCGAAACTCATCCCCGAGGTCGCCTATGAGCCGCCAAAGCTGCTTGTGCGACAGCCCGGTACGTCTTTCGATTTCCGCTTTCGTCCGGCCATCGAGCAACAACGCCAGCACGGTGCGTACCCGCTCCGGCTGCGCCTCGATCAGCGCGTCGACGTCGATCGCGCGGTCGTGCGCGGCGCGGTCGTCGCAAACCCGGTCCGATTCGACGGGCGCGCGGTGCCGAGGATGCATCCGCCGCTCGAAGCGGACCGCCTGGCGCGCGAGCAAATCGAACACGCCGCCGCAAAACCCGCCGAACCCTTCGGGTGGGCGCGTCCGGTCGTAGTGCAGGCTCGGCGAATGGCGCAGGTCGCGCTCCAAAAGGTCGATCATGTCGCTGACGACTTCTCGGCGCCAGCAGCGCGGCTTGTGGCGCCGCCGCAAAGTGCGGCGTGCGGCGAACTCCATTTCGGTCCGGGACCAGGAATCTTCGCAGAACAGGCACCAAATGGCGTGCCCATCGGGCCGGGCTTCCTCGGCCAGCGCCAAGAAGGCGCGCCTGAACCGCTCGCAACCCGGCGAGTCGCGCATGGACCTACCCTCCGTGAGAATAGGAACGTGCCATCCGCGGCAACTGTGCCGTCCGCCGCGGCATGGCCAAGAAACCCGATCCTGAAATGTTCGTCCATTCTACCGGCCAGCGCCGCAGTGGTCAAAGAAAAATGTTCCAGCTAACGAATTAGTAACCGAGCATGAACTGGCAACTCACGGGCATGTGAACTTTTGCGCGCAAAAAAAATTTATCCCTGAAAAATATGGAGCAACACGGACGCGGGCGTCTCACGCAAAGGCGCCAAGGCGCAAAGTAATGAGGCCACAATCTGCGCAATCTGGAAAACCTGTGGATCACCTTCCTCGTTCTTCTGATTCCCGTTGACCGGAAAGCGTTTCAGTTTTTTTCGCATCTTCGAAAGAATTCTGGAACGATTGTGGGTTCTGCGTGCAGAGATCCTTATAGAGAGCCAAATGTACCGCTCGATCATCCGTTGCGTCGCCGCCCGTCGGCGCGAAACACGGTGGACAACAAATGACCAATGACCTCGCCACGGATCAACGAATGAATACGCGTGGCGGGAGTGTCACGCCGAGGCGCCAAGCCGCAAAGGAAGACGAAGTCCTTGGCGACTTTGCGCCTTTGCGTGAGATTTTTCCGCGTCCATAGATAGCCCAAACGCCCAATGCCTCGTTCGACCTTGTCCCAACCAGTGACCAAGCACAAATAACCGGGGACCATCCACCATGTCTTCCTCTTCCTCCCCCAACTGTAACTGCCCCTACTGCCCCAGCGGCATCGCGGGCGCGTACCAGATCGTCGTCGAAAACATCGCCAACGCAACCTGCAACCAATGCACGGATCTCAACAAGACTTACTTGTTGCCGCCGTTTCCCACTCCCGGCATTTGCAGCTTCGGCGTGGAGACGCATCCCTGCGCCTTTACCGGCTGGCTGTTGACGTTCCAATTGGACGTCAACGCCAAGCCGTTTGCGCAACTCATCCTGGGGGGCACCGACCCCGGCCTCATTTGGACGTGTCCGCTCGTCGATTGCCTGCAGAAGATGACAGTCAACCCGATTGGAGATAACCTCAATTGCGCGAACTGGCCTTCGATCCCCGTCACCCCCGTAGCCCTCACCCCGGCCCAACTCAACGTCGCAACCTGTATCCCCAATTCGGTGAAGGTCTGCATGCAGCAGTGCCTGGCCACCGCCACTGTGGGGGCACCCTTGCTCTGTTGCTACCCGCCCGACCCGCAGGCCTGCCAAAACCATGAACCTTGCGGCTGCGGCACGCCCGTCTGGGCCACCAAGCAACACATCCCCTTCACCGGCTGCTCCGGCTGCACATCGGTGTTCTCCTGCCCGCCAGGTACGACCGTCGCCGGAGTGAATACCGCGCCCACCGGCGGCAACGCCTGCGGCTGCGGCTGCAGTAGCGGAACTCGTAAGAGTTCCGGCGGTTGCGGCTGCGGGGGCGGAAACCCGCCCAAGGCCATCTACTCGGGCGGCATCCTGGCCGAAACCCAGGACCGCGTCGCCATGCTCCAGGCCATGGTCACGCCCGGCATCCCCGGCCTCAACCACGGTCCCGGCCATGTGAACATCCTCAACGGGATCATGGCCTTGCAGATCGTGCTGCCCGACGGCGGGCCCTACAGCCCCGACCCGTTCCTCACCTAGTGCTCCAAAACGGCCCTGCAAACCGAGTACGGCTACGGCTGGCAAGGGGCGCACAAGCGGCAACTCGTCGTTATCGACAGCTCCACCGCCCAGATCACCGACAGCGCGGGCTCGATCTACCGCTTCTACAACAAAAGCTCGGCCGGGCTGTACGTGCCGGCCGCCGGAATCACCACCTCGCTGGTCGCGAACTCCGACGGCTCCTACACCGAGACCCAGCCAAACGGCCTCTCGTACCGCTACAGTTCCAGCGGGCAATTGGCCCGCATGCAAACCCTCGCCAGCCAGCGCTACACGCTTTCGTACGACATGGGGGGGAAATTGACCAAAGTGCTCGATCCGTTCAACCGCCGCCTGACGTACTCCTACGATAGCTCGAGTCACATTCGCCATATTATCGACGTGGGGGGCCGGATCACGACGTTTTCGGTGGATGGCAGCGGCAACCTGGCCAGCCACACCGCGCCCGACGGCGCCCAGACGAACTTCCGCTACGACGGCGAACACAAGCTGATCGCCCATATCACGCCCAAGGGCCTGCGCACCAGCTACGCCTACGACCCCACGCTCGGCTGGTGCGATAAGGTGACCACGCCCGCCAAC
>DATLQY010000493.1:0-2357 GCA_035534975.1 Pirellulales bacterium | reverse complement strand
CGCGCCATATCGAAACCGCCGACACGGCCGGACGACCAATCGACATCGATCGGCACGTGCCTGTCGAGCCGGACCAGCTTCCGGCTCAGAAGGGCCTGCTCTCGCCCCTCGATCAGGTTCTGTTTCCGTTTCGCTCCCGCAACCTCGTGGGCGTGGTCGAGCACCGTGTCGAGCGTACCGTATCTCTGCAACAGTTCGCGAGCCAGCTTGGGACCTATCAACGGCACGCCGGGCACATGGTCGACCGGGTCGCCCACCAGGGCCTGGAAGTCGACCACCTGGTCGGGCCGCACGCCCCAATCGGCCGCCAACGCCCGCGCGTCGTAGATCTGCTGTTTGCGGACATTGAATATCTTCACCCGCTCGCTGATCAGTTGCCGGCAGTCCTTGTCGGCGGTGACCACGAAGCACTCTCCCTTCCGTTCCTCGGTGAGCCTCGCGACGGTGGCCAGGATGTCGTCGGCCTCGAAACCTTGTAGTTCGAGCACCGGTACGGCGAGCGCCTCGACCGCGCGTCGAATGGCCGGAAACTGCGGCACGAGCTCGTCGGGCACTTCCGCCCGATGCACCTTGTAATCGGCGTACAACTCG
Source organism: Pirellulales bacterium (assembly GCA_035534975.1). Lineage (GTDB taxonomy): Bacteria > Planctomycetota > Planctomycetia > Pirellulales > JAICIG01 > DATKSN01. The sequence goes on along the minus strand of DATLQY010000493.1, from coordinate 1,766 downwards.
TGGCGAAAGGTGGGGCCGGAGAGATCGAACGCGCAGAACAAGTAATCGGGCCGCTTCTCCTGGAGAATGTAAAGCACGTCGCGGACGAAGCCGAACACCGCGTTGACCGCTTCGCCTTTGGGGCTGGTCATCTCCGGAATCGCATGGAACACCTGGAAGATCAGCGAATTAGCGTCGACAACCCAAACCGTCTTGCCCTCAAGTGCCGGTTCCTGTGCAACGACGGGATCTTGATCGTTTCGTTCTAATTCCAGACCTGGCAGCGTCGTCTGGCGGGCACGCGTCGTCATTGCTCGGTGTGACAAAGATGAGTTTTCGTCGGTGCGAGGTGCATGGTGGGGAACGCCCCATTCTAAACGACGACCCGTTTGAAGGCTAGGAACGGCTTTACGTCATTTACATCATGTCACGTCATGCTGAAGTCGGCCGGGCATCCAGCACGGCCGACTTTTTGATCTCACCGGTGGCGGGGATTCCCTTGAGCCGGCGGGTCGTCTATACAACGATGATGCTCGTTTGGCGCCTATCGCTGGGGACCGTCTTCATCGCCGCACTGGCCGCGCTGGCCTGGCTCGATCAGCACGCTTCTCATCCAGGGACCTACCTATTCCCCTTAGCACTTGCACTTTCCGTGGCCGCCAGTGGAGAATTGCTCGGCTTGTTCGCGGCGCGCGAAATCCGGCCCGTGGCGTGGATCGTCAACGGGGGAAACTTGCTGATCGTCGCATCGAACTTGGGGCCTCTCCTCTTCCTGGGATCAGGCGGCAGGTCAAGCGATCCACTAGGCACTTTCGGCTGGCCGGCCGCGGCGCTGGCCCTGGCTCTGCTGGCGGCCTTCGCCAGCGAAATGGGTCGCTACACCGGACCGGGGCGAGTGACCGAGACGCTCGCGGCGGCCATGCTCGCTTTCGCTTATGTCGGGCTACTCTTGACCTTCGTCGTCCAATTGCGGCTCGTCGACGGCGGTCGAGTCGGTGTGGCGGCGCTCCTTTCGCTGGTGATCGTCGTCAAGATGTGCGATACGGGGGCCTATACCGTCGGCCGATTGATCGGCCGGCATAAAATGGCCCCCGTTTTGAGTCCGAAGAAGACGGTCGAGGGTGCCATCGGCGGGCTGACTTTCGCATGCTTTGGTTCCTGGGCGACATTGCAGTGGATGGCTCCTGCGATCAGCCACGCGAGCCGCCTGCCCGCACAGGCCTGGGGCTGGCTGGCATACGGGCTGCTCATTGGCGGGGCCGGCATGCTTGGCGATTTGGCCGAGTCGCTCCTGAAGCGCGACTTGGGACGCAAAGATTCGAGCACGTGGATGCCCGGATTCGGCGGAGTGCTCGACGTGCTCGATTCGATCCTTCTTGCCGCGCCTGTGGCGTACCTGTGTTGGGCCTTCGGCCTGGTTTGAAAAGCGAAACCGTTTGCCGAAGAAAGTAGCGGAATGCGTGAGAATGCCGAACCGCGTTCGATCAGTCGCGTCGTTCCGTCAACTGACTTTCCAGCCAGGCGATGTCCTCGGCGGCTAAAGGGGGGCGCAACGGCCGCTTGTAGTCGATCTCGCGAGCATAATGCGACCGTTCGTAGATGCCGTCGACGAGCGGCTGAAGAGGCAGTGGCACGTCCGGATCGGGTGGGTTCAGGGGAATGTGCAGCACCGGCAATGGCCGCCGATAATGTGCGCGGTTGACTTTACAATGAGGTGCGTCGTCCTTGCGGAGGACCAGCGTGCAATAGGGGCTGTCCGGCCAGGGTTGAGCCATACCATGTCGCCG
>DATLQY010000492.1:0-4666 GCA_035534975.1 Pirellulales bacterium | reverse complement strand
CCGGCGCCGATCGAGGTGCCCTCGCACATTCATTGGGAGGAATGGCTTGGCCCGGCGCCCTATCGGCCGTTCGGCGAGGGATATCACCCGTTTTCGTGGCGCGGCTGGTGGGATTTCGGCACGGGCGCCTTGGGCGACATGGCCTGTCATACGCTGAACATGCCATTCATGGGCCTTAACCTGCGCGACCCGATCTCGGTGCAGGCCGAGACCTCCGGCCACAACGGCGACAGCTACCCCCAATGGTCAACCATCAACTTTGCCTTCCCCGCCAACAGCCAGCGCGCCGCGCTGACCTTCACCTGGTACGACGGCGGCATCGAGAACAAGCAGAAGCCCGGCAAGGAACTGCTCGACGGCAAGGCGCCCGCCGAGAGCGGTTGCCTCGTCATCGGCTCGAAAGGCAAGCTCTACGCGCCGGGCGATTACGCCGAGCAGGGTATTCAGCTCTTCGGTGGCATCGAGGAACCGAAGGTCGAATGGGTCCATGCGCCTGGGAAAGAGGATCACTTCTTGGAATGGGTCCTGGCAATCAAAGGGGGTGAGCCGGCCATGTCGAACTTCCCCGATTATTCGGGCGCGTTGACCGAGACTGTGCTGCTGGGCAACCTGGCGGTCTGGGCCGCCCCCGAGCCGGGCATGGGGAAGAAGATCGAGTGGGACGCCAAGAACCTGGTGGCCACCAACGCGCCTGAGGTGATGAACATCGTCAAGCCCACCTTCCGCGCCGGCTACTCGATCGACGTTTGAGCGCTCGTGGGGCAGGTTTCCAAGGGGCCAAGTAAACATAAGCAAGTAGCGGAACTCGTGAGAGTTCCGAATTGCACCTGTATCGGTCGGAATTCTTACGAATTCCGCTACGCCGTGCGCGCTCCGAAGCGGAAGCCCGTGAGAGTATGAATGTCTCATTTTCCGCCGTGTGAAGTCTATGGCAGGTTGGAAACCTGCCCCACGGGCTTTGCTAGCACCACCGCTCCAGCCGATCTTGCCCGGTTTTCGGGGAGTTCCTATAATCCCACACGCGCTTTTTTTCGCCACACGACGAACCGCCGGCGCGCGATCGACGTAGTTAAAAAAGTCAGCAAGGTTGCCGGGACCCAACGGGGTGGTGGTTTTCGGCACAAGAGCAAGCTGGCGGAAATCGTTCAATCGGCGTAGCGCACAGGTCGATGACACGGGTGCGGAAAGTTCCGATGCCCGCGAGGTCGACTCCCAACTGACATGGAATGCGGCGCCGGCGGAGAATGAGGTATACTGTCACTGGACGAAGAGGGTTGTTGCGGAGAGTGTGAACTCAACGAGGTTCAGTCGGCCATCATGCTAGTCCAAGGACCCGTTCGGGTCCGGCCGCGGGAACAGCGAGTTCAATCTGCCCGACCGTTTCGTTCGCATCGTTCGGCCACGCATTCAGCCTGGGGAGAAATAACATGCAAATCTACGGGACTTCGCAACTTCACGGCGCACAAGCCATCAGCGCCCCGCACGCCGGGCGAACGGCCGTCGCGCCCTCCGTTTCCCAGTCGTATTCCATGAGCGACGAATTGCAGATTTCCGACGCCGGCCGGCTGGTGGAACAGGCGAAGCAGCTTCCCGACGTGCGCTTCGACCGCGTCAACGCCTTGCGGACTCAGATCGCCGGCGGCACCTACGAGACGGGCGGCAAGTTGAGCGTGGCCATCGAACGGCTGCTGGACGAGATCGGCTAGAAGGGTTGTTTTCGCCGCGACGGCGCTTACAATCAAGGAGTTATCCCATCGAAGGAAACCGTTCGGCGCCGTGCCGGCGGGCTTTTTCGCCGCTCCGCTGGCCGCGCGTGGTTCCATGTCGCACGATTTTTCCCTGGGCACCGTCGAAGTCGCGTTGTCGCCGCTCGAACGGTTCGAGGAATTCGTGGCGACCCGCGGCAAGCGCCGTTCGTCGCAGCGGCGCCTGATTGTCGAGCAGGTCTTCAGCCGGCACGATCACTTCGACGCCGACGACCTCCTGGCCCAACTACGCGAAGTGGCGCAAGACCGCAAGGTAAGCCGAGCCACCGTTTACCGCACGCTTTCCGAACTGGTCGAGTCGGGCTTGCTGCGCGAGATGGACCTCAAGGGGCGAAAGGTCTACGAGCACGATTACGGCTACCCTCAGCACGATCACCTCCACTGCCAGCGCTGCGACAAGCTGATCGAGTTCAGCAGCGATGAGCTCAAGGAGCTCCGCGAAGCCGTCGGCCGCGAGCACCAGTTCCGCGTGCTGGGCCATCGCCTGATCATCACCGGCATCTGCGCCGAGTGCAGCCGGCCCAAACGGCGGACCCAGCCGTTGGACCTGATCTAGTTGTCAGTTGCCCGTTGCCTCCGATGGCCGGTCGGTCCCATCCTTTTCCTTTCTTGCCGTCAATGCCGACCAGAACGGCGCCGCGACGTTCTGGGAATCCCAAGGACGACGGAGAGCACTTGCCGCCGAAAGTCTGTAGAATAGGTCCCCACCCGGGACCACGCTGTCAGACGAAGGGAGGGTGCGATGCACGATCCGCGTTTCAAAAGACTTCTGCAAGAGTTCTTCGCCGAGTTCTTTTGGCTGTTTTTTCCGACATGGGCACCCCGCTTCGACTTCGGCCATATCGAATGGTTGGATAAGGAAATCCTCAGCGACGCGCTGCAAGGCGAGAGCCAGTTTGTGGATGTGGTTGCCAAATTGCCCGCCTTCGAAGCGGTGCCGGCCCCCGACCGCCGGTCGGCGGAAAGCTGGTTGGCACTGGTGCATGTCGAGGTCGAGGCCGCCGACAAGGTCGCGCCGTTGCGGCGGCGCATGTTCGAGTATTACGAGCCGCTACGCCGCCGGCATGACCTGCCGGTCCTGCCGATCGGGCTGTACCTGCGCGTCGGCCTCGACGGAATCGGCTGGGACGCTTACGAGGAGTTCTTCTGGGAACAGCAATTGGTGCGGTTCAATTACCCCTATGTCGGCCTGCCTGCCCTCGACGGAGAACAGTACCTGCGCCAAGACAATTGGCTGGGTGTCGCGCTGGCGGCCTTGATGCGCGTGACGAAAGAGCGGAGAATAGCACTAGCGGGCGAGGCGATGCAGCGGCTGGTTCATTGCCCCGAAAATGCCTACCGCAAGACATTGCTGTGTGAGTGCGTGAGCGCCTACCTGCCCGTCGAGGAGGAGCAGCGGCGAGAATTCGAGGCGATGTTGCGAAACCATCCGGATTCAGGAGTGCAAGCCATGAGCATGGGTCTGTTAGATCATGTGGAACAGCGAGGTGAGTTGAAGGGTGTGGAAAAAGGCGTGGAGATCGGGCGGCGGGGGTTGCTCCACGAGCAACTCGAAGCCCGTTTCGGCCCGTTGTCGCCGGTGGCCGAGGCCCGCCTGGCGAGTTGGCCGCCCGATCGGTTGACGGACTTGGGGCGCGCCCTGCTATCGGCAAACTCGCTCGCGGAGCTCGGGCTCGACGAGTGAGACGGCGTGTTCCACGTGAACCGCGCAGATAGTGCAAGCCATGAGCATGGGTCTGTTGGGCCGCGTGGAACAGCGAGGGAAACAACTCGGGGAGTTGGAGGAAATGGAGAAAGGGAAGCGGAAGCTGCTCCGCGAACAACTCGAAATCCGCTTTGGCCCGGTGTCGCCGGTGTCCCAGGCGGGCCCGGCGAGCTGTCCCCCCGGATCAATTGACGGAGCTCGGTCGGGCCCTCCTCTCGGCGAACTCGCTTGCGCAGCTTGGGCTCGATGGCTAGGGCTCCGTGGTTGTTCGCCCAACCCCTTCCCCTAGCGCTGCCGAAAGGAACCGCGGTGGCAAAGGAGCGACTGGTCGCCGCAAGCGCGGCCGCGTCGCTGGGTCAGTGGACCGTTCGGCCCATTTTGGCCGTTCGAACCGTGGCGTAGGACGATCGGCCGGGGCTTGAATGGCCCTGTGTCGCAGGTTTACAATGAGCATGGTAACACTTCAGGTTGGCTGATCGGGTTTCGCACGCCGGCGGTGCATCGTCCGCGGTGGCGCGCGATCCAGGACCGCCCAGGCGAGTTGCAACGACCGTCCCACGGCGCCGCGTAGTCCGACGAAGGAGCAACGACATGCCCACGAGCTGGCGAGTATACGGCAAGCATACTGTGGCGTGCCGACTAGATCGTTGCGACCTCCCGGGCCTGTTTCGTAAGAAGGTCGTCGTCGGCCCCGGCGAGGGTGCGGTCGTGTTGCGCAACGGCCAGATAGAGGCGTTTGTTGTGGAGTCAAGCGCCGAGGTGGCCAGCACCTTGGACCAGGTCGGCTCCCTGTTCAGAACGGGAGCCGACATCGCGGTCTACTTTGTGGACCTTTCGCCGCTTGACATCTCAATCTTCGTCGGTAAGACCGCGAAGGAGAGCGTCGCAACCGACGGCGCGACCCGCGCCGCCACAACCAGAGGCTTGGAGGGCACCCGCCTCGAAGCGATATCCTCAGCCGCCCGGCAGATTGGGTGGATTGAAGAATCGGGTATGGCTACCGCGGTTTCCGTGCATTCCGGGCAGCGTCTCGACGTCAGCGAACTGAACATTCTCGCGCTATCAGCCGACAAAGAGGTGATTCAAGCGGAGTGCCGCCTGCGGCTTCAGATCGATGGCGGAGACGCCGAAGACCTGGCTCGCTTCGTCGCGCTCTTGAAAGGGAAGCGAGCCCTCGCGACCTGGGACATCGCTG
>DATLQY010000491.1:0-3850 GCA_035534975.1 Pirellulales bacterium | reverse complement strand
CCGGTCGATGCGCTTGGCGTAAATCTCGAACCAGCCGGCGACCTGGGCCAGGGTATTGGAGTCCCTGCGGTCCGCGTGTAAATCTTTCAATACCTCCTGGACCGAGCGGAAATGCTTACGTGTCGACTCCACGGTGTAGGTATCGTCCTTTGGCTCCTCGTCCGACGCCGACTCTTGGACGGTGGTCGATGGCATGGCTGGCGCATCGACCACGCTCAGGACGCGTCGCAGCCCCCCGGGCGTCAGGTCCCCTTCGATCGAGAATTGCTTTCCTTTGACCGCCGCCTTCCAGCCGTCGAAGTCGTCGATTTTGAGACCATGATTTGCGAGCACTTCCAGCAACAACGGCTTGGCGAAATCGGCCATCAGCGAAACGTCTTCGCCGAAATCGACCTTGATCTTGCCATGCACCTTCTCGCCCGTGCGGATGCCGAGCATCACGCCCTTCAGACTAACGAGGACTTTGGCCACTTTTTCCACGTCGACTTTTCCCCCTTTCAAGACTGCCGACGAATCGAGCTTTTCGCGAGCGTTGGCGACATCGAACGTGTCGGCCAAGTCAAGGGCCAGGATAATCTCGGTGCCGACGTCATCGGCGTAGCCCAGGGCGGACTGAAGGTACGGCGCGACATTTGGGCGGCTGCCGCTCGCCGCGCCACGAATCCAGCGGCCAAGCTCCTGGCGGTTGGCGGGGGACAGCATACCTACGGTTTTGGGTCCCAGGCTGACCATGTAGCGATCGTCCGGCAGCGAAACTGCCGGCGCTCCAGCCACGGTCTCGAGCGTCCCCTTGTACTGCCGGGCAATGAGCGGCAACGAGGGCGTGTGGTTGAGGTCCATGATCGCCATTTCCCAGACGGGCTCAAAGGATTCGAAGTCGGTTTGCGAGGCCAACACACAGTAGTCGGCACTGGGCGGCAGGAAGACGATGCCTGCCGCAAAGGCCTGGTCCAGCTTCTCCTTCCAGTTTTCACGAACCGCTTGTGGGCTGGAGAGGATCTTTTTGACGTTCAATAATACCAAACCGTTCGCCGTCGAGGGCACACGCGAGACCAACTCGTTGAATTGTGCCTCGGCGGGACGAGATAGCGCGGCGGTGACCGCCAACGACGAGACCAGGACAATCGCGCGCAGCATACTTGATTTCCTTTGGAACGAGCTATTTGGCGACAAATTCGCGGCAACACGCCGCGCGAGACAGGCACAGCATGATTACACATCGCCAAGAGTCCAAAGTCAAGCGCTCGTCGGCAGAGGTTCGCCACGCGGGATCGCATAGGCTAGAGTTAGGGCTATGTCGGCGCTGGAGATCCAGAGCGTGAATGGAAGTTGCCGTTCCAACGCACGAACTCGCGACGCTGTGGTCGACTACGTTGGATGCCGAAGGGTTTGACGGCGACTGACACAACATCATAACTTCGGGAAAGGAAGGTTCTCCATGGGTCACGGCGACGGCGCGAAACGGGCGAAATCGCCTGCGACAGGCGAACGACTGAAAGGCAAGGCTTACCAGCGCGAGCTGGAGAAGCTCCACGTCGAGCTGGTCAAGCTCCAGGAGTGGATCAAGCACGAAGGCGCCAAGGTGTGCGTGGTTTTCGAGGGGCGCGACGGCGCCGGAAAAGGGGGCGCCATCAAAGCCCTGACCGAACGCGTCAGCCCGCGCGTGTTCCGGGTCATCGCGCTACCGGCACCGACCGATCGTGAAAAGAGCCAGATGTACATCCAGCGCTACTTGCCGCACCTTCCCGCGGCGGGCGAGGTCGTGATCTTCGATCGAAGCTGGTACAACCGCGCAGGCGTCGAGCGCGTGATGGATTTCTGCACCGAGGAACAGGCGAAAAAGTTCCTGCAGGTGGCGCCGCTCGTCGAAAAAACGATGGTCGAGTCGGGCATCATCCTGCTCAAATACTGGTTGGAAGTGAGTCCCGAAGAACAAACCCGCCGCATCGAGGGCCGCATCAAGGACGGCCGAAAGATCTGGAAGCTTTCGCCGATGGACCTGCTTTCGTACTCCCGCTGGTTCGACTACTCGCGGGCGCGAGACGCCATGTTCGCGGCGACCGACACTGCTTGGGCTCCCTGGTTCGTCGTCCGCTCCGACGAAAAGAAACGGGCCCGACTCAACATCATCAGCCACCTGCTGAGCAAGGTTCCCTATCACGACATCCCAAGCGAAAAAGTGACACTGCCCAAACGACAAAAGCCCGTCGGTTACGTCGAACCCGATTTCCCATTTAAGTTCATCTCCGAAAGTTTCTAAACGACCGCATGGTCGCCGGGATTCAGGTTCGGTGATTTGCGTTGGCCTGCGACATTAGTATAATTGCATGCGTCACCGTACACTTCTTCAGGACCAGAATCATGTTTTCCAGAAAACTTGTGCCGGCTGCCATTCTGTTCATTTTGGTCACACGCGGAGCCTTGGCCGACGACGCGCCAAGCCTTGATTTCAACGAAGATGATGCCGCGCCGATTCGTCAAACCGTCGATTCCTACGTCGATGCCTACAATCGGGGCGACGCTCAAGCGGTCGCCGATCATTGGTGCGAAAGCGGCGAATGGGTCAGCCCCTCCGGACAACGGGTCCAGGGCAAGGCGGCGATCCGCGCGGAAATGGAAACGCTCTTTCGCGACGAGCCTCGTGCGACAATCGAGGTTGTTCGGCCCGCCATCCGCTTCTTGACGCCCGACGTTGCCGTTGAAGAGGGGACCGTCCATGTCGTCAGGCCCAACGAAGAACCAAGCGATTCGACCTACATCGCGATCCACGTGAAGCGGGACGGCGACTGGAAACTCGACAGTGTCCGCGAAACGAGCATTCCCGAGCCGTCGCTGGCGAGTCCTGAGTTGCAGGATCTCGAGTGGCTGGTCGGCCGCTGGATCGACCAAAGCAACGATTCGGCGGTCGAAGCCAACGTCGCTTGGACCAAGAACAAGAAGTTCCTGAACTGGTCGTTCAAGGTCTCGGTGCCGGGCATCGATGACCTTGAGGGAACGCAGGTCATCGGTTGGGATCCGGCGGCCGGTGCGATCCGTTCGTGGATGTTCGATTCCGACGGTGGGTTTGGCGCGGGCACATGGTCGCGCAGAATCTCTGACGGCGGCCTGCGCAGCGAGAGCCAATGGATCGTGACGTTTTCGCAAGTCCTGCCCGACGGCCGTGGCGCCTCGGCCACCAACATCTACACACGGGTCGATGACGACACCTACACATGGCAGTCGATCGACCGCAAAGTGGATGGTGAATCGATAGCGGATGTTGAAGAGGTGACCATCGTGCGGCAAGCGGAGTGAATCTTGCCCCACGAGTGACGAGCACGGAACGAAACGAACCTGGATTGAGGGAGTTGCCATGAGCATGCCGAAGTGGATTTGCGCGACCGTGGCCGTGGCCGCCGTGTTTACCGTGACGTGTGCGCTTGCCCGAGGAGGCCGCGGTGGGGGCGGAGGAGGAGGAGGGGCGCGTGGGGGCGGTGGTGGAGCGGCTCGTGGCGGAGGCGGCGCACGACCAGCGGCCGCGCCCGCGGCGAGGGCACCCGCGAGTCGCCCGTCCGCAAGACCGAGCGGCGCAGCGGCCAATCGCAGCCCTTCGATGAGCCGCGCGGCGCCGGCCGCAGGCCGCCCCGCCGGCGCCCCGCGTGCCAATAACATGGCCGCCCGCTCGGCCGGCCGTGCATCAGCCGGGGCTGCATCGGCCGGAGCAAGGTCCGCCGGCCAGACGGCGCGCACCGCGCAGCGTCCCACCCAAGGCCAACTCAACAGCTTTCTTGGAATGCCGTCCAGCGCGGGGGCCCGCTCAGCGTCGGCAAGCTCGCGATCGACTGCTTCGCAATTGCCTTCCGGCGGCCAG
>DATLQY010000490.1:0-3504 GCA_035534975.1 Pirellulales bacterium | reverse complement strand
CTGATCGACCGGATGGTCGAGATGTGGCTCAAGACCGAGTTCGAGGGGGGCCGGCACGCGCGCCGTGTCGAGAAGATCCAGCACCTGGAACAGCAAACCTAAATGAACCCTGGCTATGACGGCGCGACTTTTCAGGGGAGGTCACGACGCACCGCACCTGTTTTTTCACCTTTCCCTTCCGATTTCTGACCCCCGATTTCCGACCTCATCAGGCAAACCCTGCGGGTTGTAACGGCTGGTTCGTCCCCTTGTGGCAAATTCCTAACTACTTGCGCTAAGACGACTTGAACACGGGCGACGCGGTGTTTAAAGTCGAGTCTTGGGGAGCTACCAGGGGCGGTCGGAAAGTCGCCGCATTCGAGGGTTGGCAGTATGTCCGAAATTCATTTCAACCGGGCCGACGAAGTCGACCATTTGATGCGCAACGCCCAACTCCGCGACGAGTTGGAGCCGTTTTTCGACGAATCGATCATGCGACTCAACGTGCATGACCTTCCCACGGCGCTGGAGAACGAGTACTTGGCGAGCATGCTCGCGTGGGAGCGGGCGCCGGTGTTGCCGATCGCCCAATGGTTTCCGTCGGAACTTCGCTTGCCGCCACCCGACACGCTCGACGACGCCGCGCTGCATGACCAACTCTGGGACACCGTGCAAAAGTTGTTCGACAAACGAATCGTTCTCGATTTTACCGACCATCTTTCCGACCGTCAGTTGTATTGTTTGATCTACCGCGACATCCTCCCCTCGCCCGAAAAGAAGATCGACTCGTCGCAACACTTTTTGCATTGGGACTGCGCCGACGCCGGCGGCGACCCGGAGATCTGGCTCCGCTATTATGCCAGCGATGAAGAGCGAGAGCATTGGGCCGAGTCGGGTGAGCCGCTTCCGCCCATCGAGCCGCCCCCTTATCCTCGCCAGCTCCCCCGCCGCCCGCTCTAGCGGTTGTATAGCGCGTGGTCTCATTCTGCGCCGCGTGAAGCATATTTCGTACCGTGCCGTCCGGAGGCCGAAAAGTCAGCGGGCGTTTGTGCCATTGGTGGCCTTTTTGGACTACAACCTGTTATACTGACTGAATCCCGCGTTGAACCACATCGACTTCGTGAAGATACGATAGATGTCCTCCACCACGATAACTCCTCCGCGGCGTCTCAAGGTCTTTCTCCAGGGCATGATCGTCATTCCCGATTGGGTAGATGACCTGGATTCGTTTTGCCGCTGGCGCCTCTCTGACGATGCGCCGGAAAAGGGCGAAATCGCATTTCTCGACAGTGGCATCTGGGTAGACCTGAGCACGGAAGAATTCTTGACGCACAACCAGGTCAAGGCGGCGTTCGATTTCGCGATCATGAGCGTCGCGCAGCCGGCCTCTCTGGGGCGGTATGTGCCGGATCGGATGTTGCTCAAGAACGACGCCGCCAACCTGAGCGTCGAACCCGACGGATTGTTCTACACGTGGGAAACGATGCGATCCGGTCGGCTACGGCTTGTGGAGAAACCGGGGCAAGGTTTCATGGAGCTGGATGGGTCACCGGACATTGTCTTGGAAGTCGTCAGTAAGACGTCAGTCGATAAGGACACCGTGTTGTTGCGCGAGCTCTACTGGAAGGCGCAGATCGCCGAGTATTGGCTCGTCGATGCGCGCGCGGCGACGCCTAAGTTCGAGATTCTACAGTCCACGCCAGAAGGCTATGTCTCCACGCCGGTCACGGACGGTTGGACGCATTCGGCGGTGCTGGGCCGGAGGTTTCAATTGCGGAAAACGACGGATCCTCTTGGGCACCCGCTGTTTTTCGTCGACTCTCTGTGATCGCGACTGTCCAGAGATTATTCCTCGGCTTCGACGACGCCTTGAACCAAAGGCACGAACGCGCACCTGCATAGCTCGCGGCCGATCGGCTCGCCGCGGACCTTGCGAAACATCGTCAACACCTGGTAATCGCCGGATCCCAAGGGAATGATCAATAGTCCGTCGTCTCGGAGTTGCTCTAGAAGGGCGGGCGGGAGCCTGGCCGCCGCGGCGGTGACGATCACACGGTCGTAAGGCGCTAGCTCGAGCCAGCCCAGGTTGCCGTCTCCCTCGATCACGGTCACGTTCCGGTAGCCCAACCTCGCAAGTCGTTTCTCGGCCCGTCGAGCCAGGTCGCCGAACCGCTCCATGCTAACCACCGAACGGGCCAACTCGCTGAGGAACGCGGTCTGGTAGCCGCAGCCCGTGCCAATCTCCAGCACCGACTCGCTGCCCTTCAGTTCCAGCGACTCGGTCATCAGAGCCACGATGTAGGGTTGGCTGATCGTCTGTCCGTGGCCGATGGGTTGGGGCCGATCGATGTAGGCCAGGTGCCGCAATTTCGGCGGCACGAACAGCTCGCGCGGCACTCGGTCCATCGCGTCGAGCACGGTACCGGAGGCAATCCCCTTGAACCGCAACGACTCGATGAGCGACCGTCGTTGCTCGACAAGGCTGTTCGTGCGCAGTCTCATTTTCGAAAGTTCAAACTCGCAACCGTCGGCCGGCCTTGACGTCGGCGACGAACTTGAGCAGTTCATCCCCCCCCGCACCGTAAACGGCGTCGCCGAGCTGTCGCAGTTTGACTTCGTCGATGGCGGCATGATTACGTTTGACGAGCTGGATGAAGTCGCTGGCGTCCAGGTACTTCTTTTCGATTTCCCGGTTCCGCGAGACCAGCGCCGCGAACTTGGCCGCCAACGCCAGTTCCAGATTGGGCACTTCGTGACTGTCAGCGACACGGACCGTGTTCTTGAACGCTTCAGCGTAGAGATCGTGCGGCTTCATCACGTCGATCACCGGGTCTCCATTGTCGGGATTGAGAAACCGGGTGACCACGATATTGTCCACTTGGGTCAGCGAGGGGTACGCCTCATGGATGGCCCGCACGGCCTTGGTGTGGTCGCGCTTCCGCACCAGGACGTCGACGTCGTGCGTCATACGAGTTTGCGACAGCCAGCCGCTAATGCCATAGTGTCCCATCAGGATGAATTTCACGCCGGCGCCGTTGAGCAATTGAATCAAGTCCATGGGATCAACTTGCATGGCGTCAGGCCTTTGCCATCGGAACCGAGTTGTAGTCAACTGCCTCGTCCAATCGAACGAGCGCCCGTGGTCCACCGGCGCCGTGGAAGGGGGCGGATCGTGGTCCTTCCAGAGGTGGTCCGACTTCGCCCAGCGTCGGCGAGAAACGACGGCTTTCTTACCACTCATACCGGCTCCCTCGCAATGACCTGAAGTTCGCGGTCGGACACCAACATATTATACCCTGTAGCGGAAGTCGTGGGAGTTCCGATCTGCCCCCCAAAGCGATCGAAATTCTCACGAATTCCGCTACGACGCTACAGCAGTTCGCGTATGGGTTCGCCGTCGGAGAGCGGCGTGGGGCGGCCGTCGATCGTCTGATAGGTGGTGCCGTGCGGATCGTAACCCAGGGCCGTGAAGACCGTGGCGTGGATATCGGCGGGCTTGATCGGGTGAAGGCTGGGCAGCGCGCC
>DATLQY010000489.1:0-3358 GCA_035534975.1 Pirellulales bacterium | reverse complement strand
CAGCAGATGCGCGACGACCCGAACGTCGAGAGCCCCTTTACCGCGTACAACGCCGGCCTCGGGCGCAAACTTTACAAGGGCGATCCGGCCGGCGCCGAATGGCGGACCGCCGCCGTCGCATTGGATTAACACCAAGACAGATTTTTTGAATGACCGAACCAGAAGCCGATTACACCGGCGCAATCCTCGAATTCGTCCTACGTCCGAACTACCGTCCGCTCAAACCGCGGAAAATCGCCAAGCAACTTCACGTCCCTGAACACCGCATGCAGGAGTTCAAGCGGCTCATCAAGCAGTTGGTCCGCCAGGGCAAGCTTGCATACGGCGACAAGCACCTGATCCTGCCCCCTTCGGGCCCGACAGCCATGCCCGGCGGAGGCAAACCGGCCCTCGCCGCGCAGGACGGGCGAATCAGCGGTGTCTTCCGCCGCAACCAGGGCGGGTTCGGCTTCGTGCGGCCGACCGGCACCCTACCCAGCGCCGGCCGCGACCAGGATATCTACATCGCGGCCGACCAGGCCGGCGATGCCGCCAGCGGCGACCTCGTGCTGGTAAGGCCGTTGAAGGGCAGCGACCGCTTCCGCCAGGTCCGAGGCGCCATCGTCGAGGTCATCGAACGCGAAACGCACCAGTTCGTCGGCACTTACTTCGAGTCGGGCGGGACGGGCTACGCGCAGGTCGACGGTACGGTCTTCACGCGCCCCATCGCCGTCGGCGATCCCGGCGCCAAGAACGCCCGCACCGACGACAAGGTCGTCTTCGAAATGGTCCGCTTTCCAAACCAGCAACACGACGGCGAAGGTGTGATCACCGAAGTGCTCGGCGCGCGCGGTACTCCTGGTGTCGACACGCTCTCGATCATCCGGGAATTCGATTTGCCGGAGGAATTCCACGACGATGCCCTGGCCCACGCACGGCTCGAAGCCGAGCGGTTCGACGAATCGCTTGCCGACCGTCTCGATCTGACGGCCGACATCGTGATCACGATCGACCCGGTCGACGCCCGCGATTTCGACGACGCGATTTCGCTTTCGCGCGAGCCCAACGGCCATTGGCTGTTGGGCGTTCATATCGCCGACGTGTCGCATTTCGTCCGCCCGGGCACGGCGCTCGATCGCGAGGCACACCGGCGCGGCACAAGCGTCTACTTGCCCGACCGCGTGATCCCGATGTTGCCCGAGATCATTTCCAATGGCCTGGCGAGCTTGCAACCCGACCGCGTGCGGTACACCAAGACCGCCCTCTTGGAGTTCAACGCCGAAGGGATCTTGGTCTCGACCGAGCTGGCCTCGGCGGCGATCAAGAGCAAACGACGTTTCACGTACGAGGAGATCGACGACTACCTGGCCGGGTCCAGCGCGTGGAAGACGAAACTCTCGCCGGAGGTCCACGCTTTGGTGGGCCGAATGCACGAGCTGGCGATGGTTCTGCGCCGCCGCCGGTTCCGGCGCGGCTCGCTGGAGCTGTCGATGCAGGAGGTGAAGGTCGATCTCGACGACGACGGCCGTGTGACGGGCGCTCATCGAGTGGAGAACACGGTCAGCCACCAGATCATCGAAGAGTTCATGTTGGCCGCCAACGAAGCTGTCGCCGAGCGGTTGGCCGAACGCGACTGGCACTTCCTGCGCCGCATTCACCAATCTCCCGATCCGCGTAAGTTGAAATCGCTCACCGAGTTCGTCGCGGCACTGGGGTTCCAAACCGAGAGCCTGGAGAGCCGCTTCGAATTGCAAAAGCTGCTCGCCGACGTCGCCGACAAACCCGAACGGCAGGCGGTCAACTACGCGGTGCTCCGCAGCTTGCAACGAGCGATCTATAGTCCCGAAGTCGCCGGGCATTACGCGCTGGCCAGCGACTGCTACTGCCACTTCACGTCTCCCATACGTCGCTACCCCGACCTGACGATCCACCGGCTGATCGACGCGCTCTTGTCTGGAGAGAAGCCTCGTAACGATTTCGGCGAGCTTGTGGCCCTGGGCGAGCATTGTTCACAGCGCGAGCGGCTGGCCGAGGAAGCGGAGCGTGAGCTGACCAAGGTCAAGCTGCTGCACTATCTGAGCGAGCGGATCGGCGAGGAGTTGGACGCGGTGGTGACCGGCGTCGAGCAGTACGGCCTTTTCGCACAAGGGACCGCGCTGCCGGCCGAGGGCCTGATTCACGTCACATCGTTGGCCGACGACTATTACCAGTACGACAAGACGACCCACAGCCTCACCGGCCGCAAAGCCGAGAACGCCTTCCGGCTGGGCGATTCGGTGCGGGTGACCGTGGCGCGGGTCGACGTCGAACGCCGCGAGCTCGATTTCCGGCTCGTCGAGCGCGTTGCGCGATCGGGGAAGGCGCCGCGTCCGTCGCGCGGCGCGGTCGCCGGCCGCCAGCGGCCCGCGACCGGGCGGTCGGGGGAAGTCCGCGCGCGAAACGACAGGCGAGAGAAGCCGACGACCAAGAAGTCGTACACTCCAAAAGACCACGGCAACGGGTCGCAACCGCGGGCAAAACGCAAGAAGCGCAAGTCCTAGTTTTGCAGTTAGGCTCACGACGTATTAGCTGTATGTCATTCCTCGGCGGCCTTCCGCCGAGCGGCGCGAAGTTGGGCAAGCTCCAACTCCAAGACCAAGTTGCGCTGGCGCTCGATCTCGACCTGCTCTCGCGCCTGTTCGGCCTGCTCTCGCGCCTGTTCGGCCTGCTCTCGCGCCTGTTCGGCCTGCTCTCGCGCCTGTTCGGCCTGCTCTCGCGCCTGTTCGGCCTGCTCTCGCGCCTGTTCGGCCTGCTCTCGCGCCTGGAGTACCTTTCGTTCGGCCTCATCGGCGACTTCGAACAATTCCTCGAAGGTCATCAGCCTCCGGCCGGTCCGCGTGTCGATCAGGCGCAGCAAGATGTCGTCCGGCTCCAGCAGCATACCCAATTCGCGGCTCGTCAGCCGGCCCTGGACGTCGGTCAGCAACGGCACGTACTGGCCTTCGCGCAACTGAAATCCTTGCAACCGCGGGTCGATGCTCAAGTCCTCCGGATCGAACAAGAAGTACTCCTTCACGCCCAGCCAGGCGTAGGTCTCCTTCTTGCCGTGCTCGTCCTCCTCGTGGGTTTTTTTCGAGGTGATTTCGAAGATTACCGCCGGCACGACCCCTTCCTCCGAAATGCGAAAGGAGCGCCGCGGGTGGTTGCCCGACACCCCCAAGGCGACCATCACGTCGGGCGCCTTCTTCTTGATCTCGTTTGCCTGTTCGTAATACATGAACGAATCGGCCAAGACGCAGACGTCGCTGCGGCCGCGAAAGAACTGCCTCAGCGCCCCGAAGATATGAAGAATGGCGATGATGTGGAATTGCGTCTCGCCCAAAGGTTCACCGTCGGAATC
>DATLQY010000488.1:0-7013 GCA_035534975.1 Pirellulales bacterium | reverse complement strand
CATTCGAATGAGCGACGTTTTCCCGGCGGAGTTGATCCTACTGGGGCTGAAGGAGCGCACCAGGCAGGCGGTCGTCGCCGAGCTGGTCGACAAGTTCGTTTGTGTCGGCCTCGTCGATTCGCGGAACAAGGCCTCACTCGCGCAAGTGATCATGGCACGCGAGACCATGGGGTCGACGGCCCTGGGAAAAGGTGTCGCGTTGCCGCACTGCCGGACGAACCTGACGGACCGCTTCATGGGTGTCATCGCAATCGATCCAGCGGGCGTCGACTTTCGCGCCGTGGATCTCGCGCTGGTGAATATCCTTTTTCTATTGGTCGGCCCCCTGGATGAGCGTGAGCGGTATTTTAACATCCTGCAGCGTATTCGCGGCCTGCTTGAAGACAAGTCCACCCGGCTGCAACTTGTGAGAGCTCGTTCGCCGGCGGATGTGGTCGCGATCCTCGAAGAATTTGACGCGGCGGGTGGTTTGACGACAGGGGAGCGCGCGCAGCATGCGTAACAACTTGCTGGATTGACGCCGTCGCGGACCGACTCTCAAACCACCACTGGAGACCATGGTGTCAAGCGAAACGTTCACTACCGCCAGCCTTGGCATGACGCGAAAGGAGACCGACCTGGCCATCGCCGGCGTCACCATGCTCTGGAATGCGCGCCGCTTTGACCGGGTGGATAAGAACGGCGATCCGTACCTGGTGCATCGCGACCTGCTGGAGCTGCTCGAGAAACTGAAGGGATTCTCCAAGTTGGCCTTTGCTCGAAGCTGAGACGCATGGCGCCCAAGGAAGGAGAGTGAGCCATGGAATTGACATTTCGCGACGTCGCCGGATTCTTCGATGTGTCGGAGTCAACAATCCGGCGATGGGTCAAGCGGCGTGACCTCCCAGCCCATCGTATCAACGGGCCTTTCCGTTTCAGCGCTGTCGAGGTCCTGGAATGGGCCAACGCGCGCCAGGTTCAAGTCTCGAGCGCCCTATTTGATGGTGTGGACGAACCGGCCACGCCGCGCGTCCTGTTGGCAAGCGCGCTGGAAGCAGGCGGAATTTTCCACGGTATCGCCGATTCCACGCGAGGGGCCGCATTGCGTGCCGTCGTCGACGTGATGCCGGTGCCCACTGGCATCGACCGGCAAGCGTTGCTTGAGCTGTTTCTGGCGAGGGAGGCGCTTGGGGCGACGGCGATTGGGGACGGGATTGCCATTCCACATATCCGCAGTCCGCTGGTCTTGAAGATCGCTTGCGCGAGCGTCACGCTTTGTTTTCTGCGACAGCCGGTCGACTTTGGAGCGTTGGACGGCCAACCCGTTGGAATTCTCTTTTCGGTGATGTGCCCCACCACCCGTGCCCACCAGCAGGTACTGGCTCGGCTTTCGTTTGCCTTGCACGACAAGAATTTCAGGCGCCTGATCGTCGGCCGGGCATCGGGGGGCGAGATTCTGGCGCAAGCGCGTCGGATTGATGAAGGCATTGAGCGAGTGGCCGCGCGTCACGTGAGGCGAATCGCCGGTTGACCGCCAACAGAGTGTATCGCACGTGACCAAGTGCGAGGAGAATTGCCAAATGCAAACGTTGCCTAAAGCTAAGCCGGGGGCATACGCCACATGTCGCGCCTTGCTGCGCAACTCAAATGGACTGCATCTGCGCTCAGCATCACTTTTGTCTGAGGCCGCGAATCGCTTTACTTCTCAAATCACCATTCGGCACGACGCCGTCGCCGCCGACGCGAAAAGCATCCTCGGCCTGCTGACCCTTCTGGCGCCATATGGCACGGAATTGACCATTGAAGCCGTAGGGCCCGACGCCGACAGCGCCGTCGTTGCGTTGGCCAGCCTCATCAGCCTCAGAGTCAAGGCCGACCGCGCGGCCTCGCCCTCGCCAGGTTGATCCATCCCTCGGCCGCCAAGACCACCCGCGAATTCCCGGACGACGGGCCTCGCAAAAAGGAAGTTCAAGTCATGGCGGCCGGCGCCGCTCAAGAACGAATTGGGCGCTGCCTACCGCAACATCACCATGCCGGTATTCGAGGAGGTTCCGAGATGCGTATGCACGACACCGCAGGTCTGGCGCGGCGTACCGGACTAAGTGGGTTCGTTCGCTTCATCCGCACGTACGGGAATGGGCGCCGCAGCGCAGCTCCCGCGGCGGCACGCGCCGCTAAGTTGCTCGAATCGCATAGCCTCGTCCCCGTACAGTCTCGATCAGCGAGTCGTGAAATTTGCGATCGAGTTTGCCGCGCAGACGGTTGATGTGAACTTCGATCACATTGGTGGTCCCTTCCCAATCCGATTCCCAGAGGTGCTCGCAGAGCATTTTGCGGGTGACCACCTGGCCGGCGTGCCGCATCAGCAGCTCGAGCAGGCTGAATTCCGTCGGCGTCAGCTCGACCTCGCCGTCGGGCCGGCTGACACGGCGCGTGGCGAGATCCAAGGTCAGCTCGCCGACCTGCATTACGGCGGTCGGCCGGGTGGCCGTGCGGCGGCAAACGGCCTCGATGCGGGCCATCAGTTCGGCGAAGGCGAATGGTTTCACCATGTAGTCGTCGGCGCCGGCGTTCAAACCGGCCACCCGCTCCTCGACCGAACCCAACGCCGTGAGCAGGATCACGGGCGTGTGGATTCCTTGCCCGCGCACGGCGCGAAGCAAGTCGAGCCCGTTGGTGCCTGGGAGCATGATGTCGAGCACGATCGCGTCGAATTTCTGGCTGGTGGCCAGGGTCAGCCCGCGGTCGCCCTGCTTGGCCCAGACGCAGCCGTGGCCGGCCTCGCAAAAACCCTGCCGCAGGGCCTTTCCGATCACCAGGTCGTCTTCGATCACCAGCAGTTCCACTCGATTTGCGCTCGCAATGAGAACCAACGATCCGCCGACTTCGTCGTCGGATAAAGAAGAGTTCACGATATTGCATTCTAGCGTCAAAATCGGGCTCGTGCGACAGGAGATTATCTTTTTGCGGCGTGAAAAGCTTGCTGATTCGTGGAGGGGATATGGGGCTAGGGAGCAGATCGGGGGCGGAATTCTCACGAATGATGCTACATGTTCAGCC
This sequence comes from Pirellulales bacterium, assembly GCA_035534975.1. Lineage (GTDB taxonomy): Bacteria > Planctomycetota > Planctomycetia > Pirellulales > JAICIG01 > DATKSN01. The sequence continues at coordinate 3,974 of DATLQY010000488.1, read as the reverse complement.
CGCCCACGCAAGAGGCGGCCGGAGCTCAGGCGAGGCCGTCTTCGGTCTCGTCGTGGACCAGCGCCAAGTGGCAGATTTCACGATCGGTCGTGTCAGGCTGCAAATTGCCCCGCGTCAGACCGAGCCAGCGCAGGTCTTCGACGACCGCGGCGCGTTTGGCGTCCGACGGCAGCAGCAGGTCGCTCCAGAGGCGCTTGGCGGATCGATTGAAAGCAATCATGGCAGTCTCCAAAATGAGGGTGAAAATGGGGTTGTGGTGGATGGTCGTGTCTTACGCTTCCTTGCTTTTGCGCTGCGGGTTAGTGTCTTACGTTTCCTTGCTTGCGCTGCGCTCTTAGTGTGGAAGCAGGCCGCTCGCAGCACCAGCCGGCGACGCGGCGTCTTCGCGAACCTCGTCGGGCAAGCCGAGCCGCATGCAGGTGGCAAACTCTGAGCGGCGGCACATGCGTTCCATACCGACGATCTCGACGCGCGCGCCTCCGTTGGCGTTGTGTTCCTCTGCGTAGTGGATCAGGTTGTCGCACGAGGTGTGGTCGACGAGTGTGACCGCGTCCGTCAGGTGCAGGAAGATGGCCCTTGCCTCGGGGGGGACGTGCGAAAGTTCCCGGCTGACGTGGAGCGAGTTGAAGCAGACCAGCGGCTTCCCGAAGTAGACGTGGTAGGCATCTCCCGTCAGCTCATGGCGCGTCACCGGGTTGCTGAATTCCTCGAACCAGCGCGACAGGCCGGCCGGTCCGCGGCGCGCCAAGGCGGCGTCGCCGACAGCCGCCCGTCGCCGGTCGACCGTCGAGGCGAACCAGACGTTGACCAGCAGCTTGGCCGCGATCCCGCAGCCAATGCCCACCAGCAAGTCGGTGTAGAGCGTGGTCAGCACCGTCACGGCGAACACCAGGCACTGCTCGCGGCCGACGTGGGTCACGTGTTTCCAGACCGACGGCTGGCAGAGCTTGTAGCCCGTGAAGATCAGCACCGCCGCCAGGGCGGCGAAGGGGATCAGGTTGATCATGCTACAGGCCAGCAGCAGGAAAACCAGCAGGAACACGGCATTGTAGAAGTTGGCCCACAGCGTCCGGCCGCCGGCCAGGATGCAGGTCGTGCTCTTGACGCCGCCGGGGATGATCGTGAGGCCGCCCACGACGCTCGAGCAAATGTTCGAAATGCCCATCGCCAGCAAAATGCGGTTGGGGTTCGACTTGCGATGGAACGGATCGATCTTGTCGATGGCCATCACCGTGGCCAGCGACTCGATGCCGTCGATCAAGGTCAGCGTGACGACCGTGGCGGCCGCGGTAAACCACAACGAATGATCGGCGAACAGCCCGGCGAAGTTGGGCAGCACCAGGCCGCGCTGCAGTGGGTTTTCGGGAAGATGGATGCGGTACTGGTCGTCGATCCCCATCAGCAACCCCAAGCCGGTACCGAGCGCGACGGCGAGCACCTGCGGCGGCACGACCTTGAGCCAGGTCGCCTTGGCCACCGACAACGCGAAGATGAACGCCAGGCAAACCACGCCGATGATCAACGCCTGGGGGTTCATCATCCCGATCGCCGACGGCACTTCGGCCAGGATGCCGAAGAACTCATGCGCTTCGAAAGCATGGCCGGTCAAGTGGGGGATTTCCTTGACGATGATCAACAGACCGATCGCGGCCAGCATGCCCTCGATCACCGACGACGGAAAGATCGCGCAGAAGCGGGCGGCCTTCAGCAGGCTGAGCACGATCTGCACGCAGCCCGCCATGCAGATCACGACCAACAACAGCGGATATCCTTTGGCCAGGTCCCCCCCGCCCAACGTCAGCATCGAAGCCAGCAGCACGGGCGCCAGTCCGGCGGCTGGTCCGCTGATCGTCACGTTGGCGCCTCCGAGGAAGGGAAAAATCAGCCCCGCTATGATCGACGAGGTCAGCCCGGCGATTGGCGGGGCGCCGGACGCCACCGCGATGCCCAGAGAAAACGGCAGCGAGATCAGCGATACCAACAGGCCGGCGCGGATGTCGTACCGCCATTGTTTCAGTCCCGCGACGCCGTTGACGGGTTTCTCCTCCGGTGCGGATTTACGAAGAGGCGCGTGCATTGCTCGGTTCCTTTGCGTGTTCGATGTTCCTTGACGGTCGTTCCGTGCGGTCTGGTGCGAAAATGGGCTTCGCTCTTATCGCTTGGTTCCTGGATCGGGAACATCGGGATGTTCTCCACGCCAACGTGGTCCAACGCACGAACCAGGCGTCCGCTTCGCGCTGAGCGTGACGTGCGGAAAACTCGTCGCCGGCACACATCCGAAAGCTGTCGCGATCCTAATGGAAAGGATGGTGGCGGCATCAGGATTATCCTGATATCACCGCTCGGCACCGCCGATGTATACTGGCCGCGAGCGATCGTTTTGCACGATCCCGTGCCGAGGAAATGGGTTCGGCGCTGGCAATCATCGCCTGGTTTTCCAGTGCGGGAAAAATCGGTAGGTTCACTATGTCAAGGTGGTCCAAAGGACGAACCCAGGCGTCGGCTTTGCCCTGGACGCCGAGCGATGAATCATCGCACACCGCCGGAAGCTGACGCAATTGTAATGGAATGGATGGTATCAGCATTATGCTGATGCCGCCGCTCGGCGCCGCCGTTGGTGTGCTGGCCGCGAGCGGGGCCGGTGCGTAGAATGAAGGTTGGAGTCCCCCAAGCGGATGATTATTGAAGAAAAAATGTCGTACGAGCCAACGAAAAGCGCCCGCGCCAGGAAAGTGCGGATCTTGATCGTCGACGACCACCCGTTGGTCCGAGAAGGGTTGATCGGGCTGATTGGCAGCCAGTCCGATTTCGAAGTCTGCGGCGAAGCCGCGGGCATGGACGATGCGCGCCGGCTCGTCGAATCGGCCCGTCCCGACGTGGCGATCATCGACTTGACGCTCAGCGACGGCAGCGGGATCGAGTTGATCAAGGAGCTCAAGGAGCGCCGCGCCGATTTGAAGCTGCTGGTGTTGTCGATGCACGAGGAGTCGTTGTTCGCCGAACGCGCGTTGCGGGCCGGCGCGGTGGGCTACGTCCACAAACACGAAGCCAGCCGCACGATTGTGCAGGCCGTGCGGACGGTGCTCGAGGGCCGGCTCTACCTGAGCCAGCGGCTGACGCAACGGATGTTGGAACGCGCCGTTCGGCCCGGCGGCGACACCGGCGCCTCGCCGATCGAGCGGCTGACCGACCGCGAGATGGAGGTCTTCGAGCTACTGGGCGAAGGGCTGACCAGCCGCCAGATCGCCACTCGACTGCAACTCAGCCCCAAGACCGTCGAAACCCACCGCGAGCACATCAAGGACAAGCTCGATCTCAAGAACGGCACCGAATTGACGAAACATGCGTTGCAGTGGGTGCTCGAAAGGCATTGACGATGAGCGCAGCCCGCCGCCGGAAACACCGCGCCGGCCGCCCGCGGTTACGGCCAAAGGCGACCACGATCGGCCTGGGGCTGATCATCGCGTTGCTGGTCGTGAACACGCTGGTTTCCGAACGGAGCACCAGCCGGCTGTTGCGCAACGAGCACCGCGTGGTCCACACCCAAAAGGCGCTGACCACGCTCGAAGAGGTGCTCTCACGCGTCACGGAGGCGGAAACGGCCGAACGGGGCTATTTGATCACCGACGACGCGGCCTACTTGCGGCCTTACGAGTTGGCCGTCGCCGGCGCCTGGGAGACCTTGGACCGCCTCAGCCAGCTCACCGCCGACGATGCGCCACAGCGCGGCAGCATCGCGGCCCTGCGCGAGCGTGTGGGCGACCGGTTCGACGAGCTGCGGCGGGCGATCGCCGCGCGGCAGTCGGGCGGGTTCGACGCCGCCCGGCAGTCGGTTTCGACCAATCACGGCCGCCAGTTGATGAACGACATGCGCCGCCTGGTCGGCCAGTTGCAGGCGCAAGAGCAGGAGACGCTGGCGGCGCAGGCGGCCGAGTCGCACCACAGCGCGCAGATGACGACGGTCACCAACCTGG
>DATLQY010000487.1:0-6005 GCA_035534975.1 Pirellulales bacterium | reverse complement strand
AGCCGGGCAAGGCGGACGTGGCCTACCTCAAGATAGCATATCTTCGCGGCGGCGGCGAAGGGGGTGACCTCGGCCACGTGGCTACGGTAAAATGGCAAACGGAGCCTCCTATGCCGCTACGCGATCACTTTCACACGAACTCAACGGTTCTCAAGTGGGAAGCTCTGCACGGCTTTTGGCCGGCGGCGATCGTGGCGAGACTTAATACCATTTTGCCCACGGAATACATCGCCCAACCGCGCGTTCGGCTTGGCACCACGATGGAAATCGACGTTGGGGCACTCGAACGCGAATCGCACGACCTCCCTGCCGGGAGAGTTGACGGAGCAGGAGGCGTTGTCGTCACCGCGTGGGCGCCCGCCGCGCCGGCCATCCTGCTCGACGCCGAATTCCCGCAGGCCGATGAATACGAGGTCAACATCTACTCGCAGGACGAGTTCCGGCTCGTCGCCGCCATCGAACTGGTCAGCCCATCGAACAAGGACCGGCCCGAAAACCGGCGAACTCTGGTCAACAAGTGCGAGTCGCTCTTGAAACGAGATGTTTGCGTCACGATCGTCGATCCGGTCACCAGTCGCGCAGCGAATATTTACGGCGAATTGTTGGATGAACTCGGCGCCCCTCGGACGGCCGTGTCGCAGAGCGTGATTTACGCGGCGACCTGCCGCGGCCGTCGCAACGGACTGCGCTGGCGGCTCGAGTCCTGGGAACACAGCCTCGCCGTCGGCAGCGAACTGCCAAGCCTGCCCATCTGGCTTTCGCCCGACCTCATGGTCCCCTTGGAATTGGAGGCCACCTACGAGGAGACCTGTCGCTCGCTGCGGATTGGCTGAACTCAATCGCGCGTTTCGCCGAGCTGTCGCCGCAATTCGTCCAACTCTTGTTCGAGCCTCGCCGTTTCGGCCATCGCGCGATCGCGCCCGGCCTGCATTCGCTTGATCCCGGCTTCGATTCGTTCGATCTCGGCCGTTGTTTCGGCTATAAACTTACGCACCTCAGGCGGAGTGCGCAGCCAGCCGCCGGTCGCCGGATCGTACAGCCGCAGGTCTTCACCATGCGCTTCGAGGTGCAAGCCGAGCACCTCGCTTACGATGCGGCCCACAACGAGCGGCATCGGCACATAATCGCCCTTGTGCAGGCGAAAGCCCTGCAACGGCGGGGTCAAGTAGTCGGCGTAAGGATCGAACAGCACGTATTCGCTGACGCCCAGGATGTCGCGGTAGAGCCGCTTCTTGTCAGTCTAGGCGTGAGGGGCGGCCGGTTCAAGATTCGCTCTTGTCGATACCGAAGCGCATGGCTTGGACGAGCACGTGCCTGCCGCGGTAAGAATTCGGGAACCGACGAGGGCAACCCCACGCGCATGAAAGATCGCGCGAACGCTTGCGAAAAATGTTCTAAGAACGGCGAACGCAAGCGCCAACGGTTGCCCGCTTGCGCGGCATGACGGGCCGCGGCGTTGGCTACCGGAATGCACTTCAGTTACTGCTTCGGCTTTACCTCAAAGATTCCTGATGCCCGCGAAAAGTAGGCATCGAATTCAGCGAAGAAGTCGAGCTGACCCAAGATCAAGGGAATTGAGTCCACCTGCGCCCACGCAAATGCCAGTCGAACCGGCGCAAACCGGCCGACAATTGCACGGACAACCAAACCGCGAGCAGGTACCGACGCCAAATTGCCCGTCAATTGGATGCTCGTCGTGGAGAGCAAGCTGCGGAAGCGGAATTCGTCCTGCTTCGTCGATGGACGTTGTCATGGCTGAAGTTTTCATGGTGAGCATCACCCATTCGGCAGGCATACGACTGCGGTCATCTTCCGTCCCTCCACAATACCATCGGATACCGACTGAGAAAAGGCCCGAAGGGAGAAACAACATTCGTGCCATTCGTGGTTCTGTCGGGTTCCAATCGCCGCCAAAAACGACGGATCCCGCTGTATTGTTTTCGCCTTCCGGGATACGATGGTGGCAGAAGGAGACCGCGAGATGATCCAACTCAGTCCACGCGTCGGCCAAAATAATCGGCGCGGGCGGCTAAATGACCTTGGCACCGAGGTCACCTGGGCGGTCCGTGCGGGCCAACCTATCGACACCCCGCACAGGATTTGAGACGGTGGGCGGCTGGCGGAGCAAGGGAATCGACGCTAGACTTGGTAAATATGAGCGAAGCCATGCTGACGATTGAGGATGCGGCCCGGCGCCTGGCCGATGTCGTCGAGCAAGTCCAGACCAAGGGGGAAGCTGCGGTTCTTCTGAAGTCGGGGCGGCCTGTCGCGCGGATCGTGCCGGTCGCATCCGCGGGCCAAGGCGCCGACGACCTGATCGGCTTTCTAGCGCGGTGGCGGCTCGATTACCCAGAGCCCGATGAAGAGTTTTCGGATGCGATCCAGGAGAGCCGACAATGGCTGCGCCCACCACGGGATCCTTGGGAATCATCTTAGATTCGTCAATTCTGGTCGCATTCGAACGGCGGCGATTCGACTTGGAACGATTTCTGGCGGAGCAAGCGCCGCCCGCCATTGCGGCCATAACCGCGGCGGAACTGCTCATTGGCGTGGAGCGCGCCGATACCCCGCAGCGCCGGAGCCGACGAGAGTCGTTCGTCCAAAGTATCCTTGACCGCGTGCCGATCATCCCTTTCGACATGGCCCAAGCGCGGCTGTTCGCCATGCATTTCGCCGATCTCGCCACGCGCGGAGAAATGATCGGCGATCGCGACCTGCAGATCGCCGTGACTGCGTTGAGTCTCGACTTCGATCTGGCTACGCTCAATCAAAGCGAGTTTAACCGTGTAACTGGTCTCAAGGTGCGCGACGTGTCCGCTTACGTTCCATAGCCCCTCGTGCGGTGCGGGATCTAAATGCAGGCAGCGCTGAAACGATTATAGACGACGTGGGTCGGCACGCCAGCGGCGTGAGCCGCATCAAACAAGCACCTCGTTTACCTCGCGCCGGAGCGATCGCGTGCAATCACGTTTCGGGCTGCCGATGCGAAAGGCCATGACGAGCGTCTGGGTGGCGACTTCAGGGAGAAGCTCGCGAAAAGCGTGGGAGACGTTGGCGGCAAGACGAGCGTGATGGCGATTTTGGATTTTGGATTTTGGATTTTGGATTGCTGCAGGGTCCAGAGCGCGGCCGACGAGCAGTTCGTGGTGGCCGACGAAGATCGGCAGGCTGCCCAGCGGGTGCAGGGCGAGGCCCAGCTCGGTCGCCGTCAGCCACAGCCGCTGGAAAGCGCGGCCGGCCGCGAAGAACGAGGGCGCCGTCGCGTGCGCGACGGTCAACACGCCGATCGCGCCGCTTTTGCGCAAGAGCGCGCCGCTGGGCGCGGTGAGCACGTGGCTGAGGCCAAAGTGGTTGAAGAATCGCACCAGCGGCCATGACGTGAGCGAGCGCAGCATGAGTCCGCCGCCGGGCGGCAGGCCGAGCGTCCGCAAGTCGAGGCCGTCGCGCGTGCGCTCGGCCTCGGCCGGAGTGAGACGCAATTGCCGAAATAGCTCGGCATGGAACTCCTCGCGCTCGAAACGCAAGCGGTCGGCCACCGCCACCAACTTCGACAGCCGGCGAATCGCCGATCGGTTCGTGAGCCACGTCGCCGCGCAGCCGTCGAAGCGCGTCACGGCGGAAGTCATGCAATCGAGGGCCTCGCGCGCGAGGGGCCCGCGAGAGTACGGATGCCGGTTGGTGCAGCGCGCGGCCAGAAAGTCGGCCAGCCGGTCGTGTTCCGTGCTGGGCGCGAAGCGGATTTCGGCCACCGCGGAAAGGGGTTGGGGGTCGGGGGTTGGGGGTCGGGGACTTTCCGTCAATTTGCAATTTGCAATTTCAGACGGCCCAGGAGGGCCATCCTCCAACGATTGCACGTCGGCGGCCAGGCCGTGCCGCGTGGCTTCGATGACGACGTTCTCCACGGCCGCACCGAGAGCCAGCATGCCGAACATCGAGCAAACGTCGGAAGGCAACGCGCGGCCGCGGTCTTCATAGACCAGCAATTTGCCCTCATCGAAGCGGAACCGCCACGGCTGGTTGTTGTCGGGCGAAGGCGCCAGCGTCGCCGCGCGGATGAGCTCGAGCTGGACGCACGATGGGGGACTGGGGGTTCGCGATTGGGGGTTGGGGGATGGCCTTCCCAGGCCGTCGCGATCGGCGAGCTCGGTTGGCGTGGCGATGCCGTTGGTGGTGGTCATGATCGGATTTTGGATTTTGGATTTTGGATTTTGGAGTCACCCCCTCGTTCTTCCTCAACGGCCCGCTCATGTTCGGGCGCGCCGGGACTCGCCAGGTCGAGCACCACATCGACGGGCAAACCGACCACCAGGCTCTCCGTGCCGGCCCCTTCGAGCTCGATCCACACCTCGCGGACCTTGGTGTCGAAACGCTCGAGCGGGTCGTCGGTGCGCAAGGGCTTCTGGGTCATTCGCGGCGCCAACCGCACCACGCGGCCCCGGACGTCGCCCGTAAGACCGTCGGCCGTGACGCGCGCGTTCATGCCCGTCCGGACATGGGGAACGTCGAACTCATCGACGTAGGCCCGCACGTAAAGCTTGGAGGTGTCGGCCACGATCAAGGCCGGCTCCGACGAGTCGGGGTCGCTCAATTCGCCCGCGTGCAGGTTGACCCGCAAGATCTCGACGGAACGCGGCGCGCGGAGCGTGGTCTTGTCGCACTCGTGACGGGCCAGCTTAAGCCGGGCGTCGGCCGCGGCCACTTTGGCCCGCGCACGCCGCAACTCGTCGTCGCGGGCAGGCGCCTCGAGCAACTCGTGCCGCGCGCGCGCGGCGTCGAGCTGCGCGGTGAGGCGGTTGATTTCGGTGTCGAGATCGTCGAGCGCCTGGTCGGTGGTGGCCCCGCTCTTGCGGAGCGTCGCCATTCGCCCGTGCCGCTGCCGCACGCCGTCGAGTTGCGCGCTCAGGGCGGCGACCTCCGCCGCCGCTTCGCGGCGCTCTTCATCGCGGGCGCCGTTGGTGAGCCGCTCCAAGTCGGCTTTGGCGGCGGCGAGGTCGGCTTCGGCCGCGGCGCATTCATACTCTTGCCGAGCGCCGTCCAGCCGCATCAGCGGCGCGCCGGCCTCGACCGTTTGCCCCTCGCGGACCAGAACCTCGTCGACCTGGCCGAAAAGCTGTGCCCGCAAGTCGATCTCCTCCGTCGCCCCCTCGACACGGCCGGGCGCGTGGACCTGGCTCGACTCGGACGGACCCGTCGCGGCCGACTCGCGCGGCTTGGGGCGCGACTCGGCATCGATCACGAAACCCAGGCCGACGACCGCGGCAATTCCAATCACAATGCAGGTTACTTTGAGCATGGAAGGGTTCAGGGTTCGGGGTTCGGGGTTCGGGGTTCGGGGTTCGGGGTTCAGGTGGAAAGTATACATATAGTCGTTTGTTATAGCAAGTGTTGGACGTGACAAATCGAACATATCTCGTCCCAAGCCAGTCGCGCGGTAGAACACAGGGTAGTCGGCGGTCCGTGGTCAGTGGTCCGAAAGATGTGGTGCGCCGAAACATGCCAAGCCAGCCGCGTGGTAGAAAACCAGGTAGACAGTAGACGGTAGACGGCAGACGCGGAGAATTTCGCGGTCCGAACAGGTCGCGCGCCGAAACATGCCAAGCCAGCCGCTGCCTACGATGAAGGAATCAAGAACCAGCGCAAACGAAAACATGCCAAGCCACTCGGCGAGTAGAACTCAGGCAGACACTCGACGGTGAAGCAATGGAACGAAAGATTACTGCCAGAAAAATGAGCGGCGAACCGCTCCAATCCAAAATCCAAAATCGAAAATCCAAAATCACCCTTCCCCCCCACCTTTACCGTTGCGGCGCGTTTTCGAAGGGCGCGAGCGACGCGGCGCAAGATCAACAAGGCCAACGGGTTAGGGACAAAATCCGGAAACACAGTTTGCTTTTTCTGTCAACGGAGAACGAATCATGTCAACAGCGACTACGAATGGCCAACCGCCGGCCGCGGCCGGGCAAAAAGGACGCTCGGCCGGCCGCCCCAGCCGGCGAAACTGCCGG